>JACCVS010000083.1 GCA_013698055.1 Acidobacteriota bacterium | reverse complement strand
GATCGCTGACAGCTATGACCAAAGGTATCGCCATTCTTGGTTCGACCGGCTCAATCGGGCGCAACACGTTGCGCGTGGTTGAGTCTTTTGGTGAAGGGGAGTTTCGCGTGGTCGCGCTCGGTGCCGGACGCAACGTAGAATTGTTGGCCGAACAGGTGGCGCGCCATCTCCCGGAGCTTATCTCAGTGGAGACGGAAGAATATGCCGGGCTGCTCCGCGCTAAGTTGTTCGAGCGTGATGTGGATTTGCCGCGCATCGTCATCGGAGAAGAAGGTCTTGTCGAGGTCGCCACACACGCCGAGGCTGATACTGTTGTCAGCGCAACTGTCGGCGCGGTTGGTTTCGTTCCGACGTTGCGTGCGCTTGAAAAGGGTAAACGCGTGGCGCTCGCCAATAAAGAGACACTTGTGATGGCGGGCGAGTTGATGACGCGCGTCGCCGCGAAATCGGGCGCGGAGTTGCTGCCGGTTGATTCCGAGCACAACGCGCTACACCAGTGTTTGAAAGGAGAGAAGCGCGAGGATGTTCGCCGTCTCGTGCTGACAGCGTCGGGCGGGCCATTCCGCACAAAGAGCGCGAGCGAGATGGAAACAGCGACTGTCAGTGAAGCGATGCGTCATCCGACGTGGCAGATGGGCGCGAAGGTCACGATTGATTCGGCGACCCTGATGAACAAAGGACTGGAAGTTATCGAAGCGCACTGGCTCTTCGGTTTCGGGGCGGACGAGATCGGCATCCTCGTTCATCCTGAATCAATCGTTCATTCGATGATTGAATTGATTGACGGCTCTGTCATCGCGCAGATGGGTGTCACCGACATGCGCCACGCGATTCAATATGCGTTGACATACCCGGCGCGCTATCCTTGCGATCTGCCGTTGCTTGATTTAACTCAGCTTTCCACGCTCCATTTTGAAGCGCCGGACATGGAGCGTTTCCCCTGCATCGCGCTCGCCTACCGCGCATTGCGTGAGGGCGGGACGATTGCCGCAGCCATGAACGCGGCGAACGAAGAGGCCGTGCGCGCCTTTCTCGATGAGCGGATTTCTTTGACGGATATTCCGCGCATCATCGAAGAAGTAATGGACGGGCACAAGACGGAAAGCGTGGAAAACTTAGAGGTTGTGCTTGAGGCCGATGGCGCGGCGCGGCTGGCTGCGGCAACCGTCATCAAACGAATTGCGCGAGCGACAAATGCGATGGCGAAGTAAAATGCAAAATTAAAAATGTAAAATGAAAAATTCAGGCTGAAACCATTTTTAATCAAATGTGGCTCTCCGCATTCTTTTTGCATTTTACATTTTTAATTTTGCATTTCTCTTTTCTCTTCTTGCCTTGTAAACTCAAAGACAACCGCGCGAGTGAATCGTGGTTCTAAGCTGCGATGCGTTTGACAGCTAATTTGAGGGGCTTTTTATTTATATGACTGACGATAACACAACGGCCAAGCCGAAGATTTCCTTAACCCGCTTTATAATTCCATTAGTGATTGCGCTGATAGCTTTCGGATGGTTCAAGGGCTATATCAATGGGGGCACCTTCAAGAACCTGCTCGCCTTCATTTTTATTCTGGGCGCGGCGGTCGTCATTCATGAGTTCGGCCATTTCATTGTCGCCAAGTTGCTGGGGATTCGCGTCGAGACGTTTTCCGTGGGCTTCGGTCCGCGCATCTGGGGTCGTAAGTGGGGCACAACTGATTATCGGCTGTCGGCGATTCCGCTCGGTGGTTACGTCAAGCTCGGTGGCGATGAATCGAATGCGCCCATCGAAGGCGAGGGAGCATCGGACATTCCGGTTGAAGAGCAGTTCAACTTGCGCCCGCGCTGGCAAAAGTTTCTGGTCGCGGTGGCCGGGCCGGTGATGAATATTCTGACGGCGTTAACGATTCCTTTCATCGGCGGGTTGATGTACGGCGTGCCCGTTCCTCCGGCTCCAATCGTCAAAGAGATCAAACAGGGTGGCGCGGCTGAAGCCGCGGGGATGCGGATCGGTGATCGCGTTGTTTCCTTTAATGGTGTTGAGAATCCGAAGTGGGATCGCATCAGGGGCGACGTTCTACTGTCGCCGGAGAAACCGCTGCCGGTAATTGTGGAGCGTGACGGGCAGCGCGTCAGTCTGACGCTGACGCCCGCGAAAAGAGTGGAAAGCGGAGAGGTCATGGGCGAGATGGGCTTTCAGCCCGATTACGGCGAGCTTCCGATTGTGGTTGCCGGCGTGTCGCAGGATTCTCCCGCAGC
>JACCVS010000071.1 GCA_013698055.1 Acidobacteriota bacterium | reverse complement strand
TTTATAGCGATGCTCGCGTCGCCGACAATCTGCGCGTCGGATACGTTCGCAGTGTTGACGATACTTTACGAAACGCGCTCGGCGCGCTCGGCGTCGAAGCTACAGAATTAAAGGTTGATGATGTGCGCGCAGGCGATTTGCAAAAATATCAGGCGATTATCATAGACAATCGCGGCTATCTGGCTCATCCCGAACTCATCAGCGCAAACGCTCGCCTGTTGGATTATGTTAACGCGGGCGGAACACTCATCGTCTTCTATCACAGAACCAACGAGTGGAATCCTGACCCGCAGAAGAATCGCCCGCAGCTTGCGCCTTACCCGATCATTCTCGGCAACTCACGCGTCACAGATGAAACCGCGAGGATTGAATTCAGTGAGCCTCAGCATCTGCTCCTTAATTACCCGAATAAGATCACGCAGGAGGATTTCGCGAATTGGATTCAGGAGCGCGGCCTTTACTATCCGCAAACCTGGGATAAGAAATACAGCGCGCCGCTTTCCACGAACGATGAGAAAGAGCCATCCCTGCGCGGCGGATTGCTCGCGGCTGACTACGGGCGCGGGCGCTACATCTACACCAGCATGGTCTGGTACAGGCAACTGCGCGCAGGCATCCCCGGCGCGTATCGCGTCCTCGCCAATATGATTAGCTATGGCCGCCAATAGGAATTAACCAAGAGACACAGAAAGAAAGAGAAGGCAGAAGGCAGTAGGCAGTAGGCGGGACAACCAAGCTGCTTTCTGCTTTCCGCCTACTGCCTACTGCCTACTGCCTTCCGCCTTCTGCCTCTCACATCGCCGATGGGAACAGGATCGCATTGAAGAAGAGGCGGATGGTGGTGCGCCAGATGCCGCGAAAGTTGGGTTCTTCGGCGAAGAGGATGACGTGACCACGCCCTGCGTGCTCTTCCACGACGTAGGCCGTGCCGCGCAATAGCCGCTCGGTGTTGTTCGGCCAGACGAAGCCTGAGATGCGAAGCTGCTGTTTGTCGTCCGGCGAGAAGATGACGGCGTTTGTGCCCTCTTTCGACGGGCGGAAGAAGTAGCCGGAGTTGACCAGCACGGGAAGCTGCGTGTCCTCGTAACCGTAGGTTAAATACGTCGTGCGGTCTATCGTCGCGCGCATGATCGCGCCGGGCACGGCTTCAGGCACGACACCCGGACGCGCTGAAGGCGAAGCGATGAGCGGCAGTTCCGGCGCGACACCTTCGAGCTTCTCCGTTTGATCCGTCTCTTCACGCTGCTGCTCGGTCGCCGTCTGCCCCGCGCCTTGCTGCCTTCTGCGAGTTCCCGCCTGAGCGCTGCCCGCTTCCGGCTGCGGAGTAGGCGATGGCGACGGCGTGGCCTTTCCCTCCTCCGGCTTCTGCCCCTTCTCATCATCGTCGTCTGAGCCAACTAGCCGGGAAGAAGTGAGATTCACATCCTTTAACGCAGCGAAGACGGCTGCGCCCTTGATGCAGATCAAAGTTCCGCCGCGCTGCACCCAACTTCGCAGCGTTTCAATTCCGCTCTTGCCGAAGGATGAAAAGTATCTGTCAGGCGAGCCGTCGGGCATGATGATGACGTTGTAGCGGTCAAGCTCCGCGCGCTTGATGTTGGCAATCGTCATCGGAGTAAAGTTAACGCCCGACTGGTCGAACAGCCACCAGAGCGCGCCGTAGCTCGACGAATCCACACCTTCGTCGGCGACCATCAGGATGCGCGGCGGCTTCAAGGTCGCGATGTCTTCGGAGCCGACGCCCGTTTCGCCAGTTTCGTAAAAGCCTGAATTGACGCTCCACACATTCGCGCCCGTCTCCCTTGAGAGCCGCGCAATCGCGTCGTGCAGAGTGTCAGGGTTGCGCGAGACGCGGACGACGATTGTGCCGCGCGGCCACGTTCTTCCGCCCGCGTTCAAAGTTTTCATCGAGACGCCGATGCGGAAGCCTTCGCGTTGCAGGCGAAAGGCGAGCGCTGAGGCAGCGTTGGTGTCATAAGGAATGATGTAAGCTATCTGGGCGCGGCCATTTTGCACGGCACCAGCGACTGTTGATGAGGAGTCAGCGAGACTGGCCGAATCGCGCTGCACCGCGCTCGCATCTTCAGTCCAGTAGGCTTCGACTCCAAAAGCTAAAGGCAGCGACCAGGCGGTGAGGTCGTAAAAGGCATAACTTTCCTTTAACGCGCCGCTCCCGCGCCGCTCGTTGCGCGCGAACCGCGCGAGCTGCTCGCGGACAAATGCAGCGTCCTGCGGCGTCTCCGGTTCAAGCAGGGCTTTGGCGAGTCGCTTCTGCGGCTGAGCCAGATCAATGACATATGAGCCTGCGGGGAAGCTGCGAGCAGCAGAAGTTTCACTTCCCATGTAGCTGTGCGCGCTCTGCGAGCCGAATTGTTCGCGCGCTATGCCCACCTCTATCCCTGCGCGAAGGAGAACCTGAACAAGATTATTTGTGTTACCAGCATCACGTCCGGGCAAGAGTACGATGCGCTTCATCCGCCCGGTGCGTCCTTCTTCAATCCCGCTTCGCCTGAAGTCGTGATAATCCCTGAGGCGTGCCTCGCGGTTGCGCGCCGCCGTGTCGAGCGTCGTCATCGAGGCGACGAAGTGCTTGGCAATCGCGGAACGCAAGGTGACGATGGTGTCGTCGTCGCGCCTCCATCTGAGTCCTTTGAAGCCGCCGCCGTCAGTCTCATACGTCATGCCCGTCGCGCCGTTCAAAGAAGGCCACGAGTCCCAGTAGAACGGGCCGAAGAGATCGAAGACATCGCGCACGTAGTAATCCCAATTTCGCGCGTCAAACTGCGCGGCGTTAGCGCGGCCAAACTCCGACATCCAGCGCGTTGTCTGCTCCGGCGGCAAATTGGGATTGACCGGCTGCGCCGCCGGAGGAAAGAAATATTGCGCTGGCTGCCCGTGATGATCCACCAGGACCTGCGGGTTCCATTCGAGGTAGGCGCGCTGCATGTGGCGCGTCTCGATCTGAGTAGAAGCTGCGTTGTCGCGATTAAGATCGAAACGGTAACGGTTGTAGCGCCCATAGACAGACCACGGCTCGCGATGCTCTGCGGCCAGCGGGTCGGGGTCGCCGACGGCGTTCGCGTTGTACCAGGTGACAAAACGTTCGTGCCCGTCCGGGTTTTCGCAGACATTGATGAGGACAACCGTATTTTTCAGAATGTCTAATGTCGCAGGCTCATTTGAAGCCGCCAACTGATAGACGACCTGCATCATCGTCTCGAACGAAGCCGACTCGTTGCCGTGAATCGTGTAAGCGAGCCAGACGACGAGAGGCTGTGAAGAAACGATGCGCTGCGCTTCTTCGTTTGGAGTCTTGCGTGGGTCTGCGAGTCGTGCGATGTTCGACTTGATTTCGTCGAGCCGCTGGATGTTTTCGGGCGAGGAGATGGCGACCAGATGCATCATCCGGTGCTCGTTCGTAAGCCCTATGTCCATCACGCGCACGCGATCCGGCGCAGCCTGTGCTATCTTTTCCAGCACGCGCTCCATCATCGCGTAGTTCGTGTGAAACTCGCCTACGTCGTAGCGCAAGATGCTTTGCGGGCGCGGAACGGTTTCGCGATAAGCGCCGCGCGTGTAGAAATCAAAACGTGAATCGTCGCGTTGCGAGTAGGCGAACGAGGGAAGGAGCGTGCAAAGCAGCGCCAGAGCGCGAAGCGAGCGGCTGGTTGAAATCATGCGGGCTTGGGCTTTCTATAACAAAAGGAATGTCGAAGCGAACGCCGCGATATTACCGCGCATTGGCTTTCATCCTCAAATTGAATTAGAACAACAGGTCTGGCTGTCCGAATCAGAGGCTTTATGATAAACGATCAATCCGAGACGAAATGCCCGCGCTGCGGCGAGGG
>JACCVS010000056.1 GCA_013698055.1 Acidobacteriota bacterium | reverse complement strand
TCTCCGCTCAGCGCATTTTTCTTCACGAGAGAATCGCGGAAGAATGGACTTCGCGCTTTGTCGAAAGAGCGCGAGGACTGCGAACAGGCGATCCAATGGATGAAGCGACGGAGCTTTCCGTGATGATTAACGAAGAGGCCGCGCGTCGCGCCGAAAGCTGGACTAACGAAGCGGTAGGCGCTGGCGCACGCCTGCTTTGCGGCGGCAAGAGAACGGGCGCGTTGCTTGAAGCAACGGTGCTGACAGATGTGCATAGCGAGATGCGTGTCTGCTCGGAAGAAGTTTTTGCTCCCATCGCCACGGTTCAGACTTTCGATGATTTCAACGCTGCCCTGATGGAAGCTAACAACACCCGCTACGGGCTTCAGGCGGGAGTTTTCACGCGCGACATGAGCCATGCGTTTCTGGCTGCTGAGTCGCTGAACTTCGGCGGCGTGATGATTAACGATGCTCCGGCCTTCCGCGTTGACAACATGCCTTACGGCGGCGTAAAGCTATCGGGCGCAGGGCGCGAAGGCGTGCGCTACGCGATGGAAGAAATGACGGAGCCGCGCATGATCGTCATAGACCCGAGGAAAAGCAAGGATGAGGGATGAGAGATGAGGGATGAAAGAAGAGCTATTAGTCTTTTATTTCATCCCTCATCCCTCATCCCTTCGCTCCTCCCTTATTGAGACCACGATTATGAAAAACCCACTCGCAGTTCTGTGCCAAATCCTGGCAATTTCCCTGTCTCTTACGATTCTGCCGCTTGCCAGTTCTTCCGCGCAGCAGGCTAGTGTGGCGCAAACAAACCCGCAGACGCTTAAGCTCGCGGGGCTTAAGGCAAGCGTCACCGTCCGGCGCGATGAGCGTGGCATCCCTTACATCGAAGCGGCAAACGAATCCGATCTCTATTTCGCGCAAGGGTACGTCACGGCGAGTGATCGTTTGTGGCAGATGGAGTTGGGGCGACGCTTTGCGCGCGGTGAGTTGGCGGAGATTTTGGGGCGCGAAGCGCTTGAGGAAGACAAGCGCCATCGTACCTATGGCTTCACTCAAGTGGCCGAAGCCGAAGTAGCTCAGGCCACCCCGCAGGCTCGCGCACATCTTGAGTCTTATGCACGGGGCGTTAACGCTTACATCGCTACGCTCGATGAAAAATCGCTGCCGCCGGAGTTTCGCATTATTCAATTCAAGCCGCGCCCGTGGACGCCGGCGGATTCCCTGCTCATCACCAAAAACTTCGCCGAAGCCCTCAGCACGAGTTGGCCGACGGACATCGTCATGGAAGCAGGTCTGCCTCTGCTTCCCGCAGACAAACGCGATGCGCTGCTGCTCGAAACATCCCCGCTCGACGTACTGGTCGTTGGCACGGACAACGCGCGCAAGAAATCTGCGGTTTCAGCAACCCCTACTGAATCTTTTGCCCGCGCGAACCATCTCGAAACTCTGCAAGCGCTCGCGCGGATTGAAAACAACATGGCGCGTTCATTCGAGCGGCTCGGACTCTTCGCCGAAGATCGCGCGGCGAGCAACAACTGGGTCGTCTCAGGCAAGCGCACGGTTTCCGGCAAACCTTTGCTCGCCAACGATCCGCACCTGGGTGCTTCGGCTCCGTCAATCTGGTACATGATGCACCTGAGCGCACCGGGAATGCGCGTTGCCGGCGTCACTTCGCCGGGCTTGCCGGGCATCGTCATCGGCCACAACGAGCGCATCGCATGGGGATTTACCAACGTCGGCCCGGACGTGCAAGACCTCTACATCGAAAAATTCGACACAGAGAATCCACGCAGGTACATGACGCCCGCGGGCTGGCGCGAAGCGGAAGTGCGACGTGAAGAGATCAAAGTCCGCAAGAGCTTTATTGATTCATCAACCGAGATTGTGCCGCTCGATGTCACCATCACGCGCCACGGGCCTATCGTCCTTGAGAAGAACGGTAAACGTTATGCGCTGCGCTGGACGGCGCTCGATCCGAAATTGCATGACGCGTCGGGCTTTCACGCACTCAATCGTGCGCGCAACTGGAAGGAGTATGTCGCGTCTCTCAGTGGCTACGTCGGCCCGATGCAGAATATGATCTACGCAGATGTTGACGGCCACATTGGTTATTACGCTACGGGGCGCGTGCCCATCAGAAAGAGCGGCGATGGACGCGTGCCTTACGACGGCGCAACCGATGCAGGCGAATGGACAGGCTTTATTCCATACAACAAGCTGCCGCATCTTTTCGATCCGCCATCCGGGATCATCGTCACAGCCAACCAGCGTATCGTCGGGCGCGACTATCCATATTTCCTGACACATCTCTGGCCTGCGCCCTATCGCGCGCGGCGCATCCTTGATCTCCTGCAAGCCAAACCCAAATTGACCATTGAAGATTTCCGCGCCATTCTCGGCGACACTTATTCGATTGCTGCGGCAACCTTCGCACGAGAGTTCGTTAAGCTCGCGCGTGGACTGGCAAGCAGCGCGGATGATGGCAAGTGGCGCGAGACAATCCAACTCCTTGAGGCTTGGGATGGACGGATGAACGCGGATTCGCGTCCCGCCTTGCTCGTGGCACTGATGCGCTCGGAGTTCAGCTTCCGTGTCTTCAATGCGGCGCTCGGCACTGAGCTGGCGAAGAGCTACGCCTGGCCTAATCGCGATACGCTGATTGACCGCATCATCACAGAGAAGCCGCGCGAGTGGCTGCCCAAAGAGTTCAAGGATTATGCAGAGCTATTGCGTGCCTGCGAGAAAGCCGCACGCGAGACGCTGGCAAAGCGTCTCGGTACAGATGAATCAAAGTGGATGTGGGGCAGCATTACTCAAGTGAGATTCCCGCATCCGCTCGCCGTCGTGCCGCTCATCGGCCAGCAGTTCTCGATTCCGCCTTTTCCGCAAAACGGGAGCAGCGGCAACACAGTCTCCGTCAACGTTGGCAGGAACGTTTCCATGCGCCTGATCGCCAACCCAGGAGAATGGGACAAAACCCAACTCGGCATCACGCTCGGCCAATCCGGCCTTCCCAACAGTCCTCACTGGAAAGATCAACTCGAAGACTGGCGCAACGTGACGCCGCGCCCCTTTCCCTTCACCAGAGCGGCGATCATGAGCGCCACCAGAGAAACGCTCATGCTTGAGCCAGCGAAATGAATGATGGGAAGCGACGCAACGAGGCGGAGACGCAGGGACGAAATGAGAAAAAACAGAATCACCACTCTGCCGCCTCGCCCCATCTCCGCATCACTCCTCCGCGTTTTCTGCGCTATCGAATTACCTGCTGAAGTGCGCGCACGGGCGGCTGAGTACATTGCGCGTTTACGCGAGGCAGTGCCGGATGTTCGCGCAAACTGGGAGCGGACGGAGAAAATTCACATTACATTGAAATTTATAGGCGAGATTGAATCGGAGCGTATCGAGGCGCTATCCTTTGCGGCATCGCGTGCGGCTCAAGCCGTGCGATCTTTCGCCATTGCCCTTGAAGGCACAGGAGCGTTTCCGCCAAGCGGAAGCCCACGCATCCTCTGGCTCGGCATCAACGACGCTTCAGGCTCGCTCGCCCGTCTTCAAAGCTGTCTCGAAGTAGAATGCGCGAGCGCAGGCTTCGCCCGCGAAGAGCGCGCTTTTCATCCACATCTCACCCTCGCGCGCATTCGCGCTCCGCAGGGGGCACGCGGGTTGGCAAGCTTACATGGGAAAGCAGATTTTGCACCAATAGGGTTCGCCGTCACAGACCTTGTTATTATGTGCAGCGAACCTGGGCAGGAAGGGTCACACTATACGGAGATTTCACGTCACAGGTCCAAGACAGAAGTTAGTGAATGAGCGAGCCAGAATCTAGCCTCTACAACTCAACCCGGTTTCTTACTACCTCTAGCTTGCCAGTATCAACTCAGCTATCGAGGTCTTGAAGAGATAATGAGAGCGTGGACTCTGTGTAGATCAAACGACTATCTTTCTTTCGTTGGGTTCAGAGATATGCACAAGAAATCAACCAGAGAATCCGCCAACATTTAAAAATGAGCGGGACCTCATACCGGGTGGACGAAACATATATCAAAGTCGGGAAGCAGTGTAAGTACCTATCGCGATGGATTCAATATCGTATGATACCTTCATTGTTGTAATCATTTGCAACCCCATGCTGAATATCCATGTGCTTTCATGTGCCGGTGGGCTACGTTAATATTTACGACAGCATCTCGTCTGTCTATCTTGCCTTTACCTTCGGGCATGTTATTCCACATCTCTATACTGAATTGATAGACTCCCCAGTACGTCCCGTGTCTGCTAATTGCGGTATGGTCTAGCTTAGATTCACACCTGGCAATCCGTAAGACCCTATCTACCGGTAAACCGTATCTTCTGGCTGATTCTCTAATCAGAGCTTCGACTTCATTCTTGGAAAACTTCTGTCCACGAAAGGTGCTGGCCGCTTTTGACTGTGTGGCAATGCGAGGCAGATTCGCTGACCATTGTTTGACTTGGCTATTCGTCATCTTTTTTGTCTTGGCGGCTCGGCCTACCTGGGAAGTCTCAGATTTGTTTATTAAATTTCTTGCTGGTCCCGTGATTCGGGAAAGACCCGTAGACTCCCGTGCGTAAAGGAGACCTTGCATAGCTTGTACTGGTTTGATTGGGATGAATCCTCCAGCCAGGAAAAGCACGAGTAGTAGTAATTTCAATACGGACCTGTAAAATGTTGTCTCGACAGTTTCATTCTTTATCATTCCGGGGTTTCTATCACAGGTTGAAATGGATAACAACACTGCCAGATCATTTACAATGAGTTGGCAGCTGAACTTCCAGAGCTACGCATAGGCAAGGCATAAGAGAGTCCATGGATATGAACCTCGCTGTAAAGGTTCATCGCCCAAGTCAAAGTCAAGAATGATAAAGCAAAAACTGGTTAGATCGATACCTGAATAGTTACGCTTGCCATGAACTTTTCTAACTGATGGCATCACTCAATGTACGTTTGCCGACGAACACCCTGACCCTTTTGACATTGGGAAACTGCTTTGCCGTTGCGTCAATCTGCTCTGTAATGCGCGGCATATCGCAAACACCTGCCACCGATATTTGCCCCGAAAAACGAATGGTCGCCGTCCCCCTGCTAATCGAAACACTTTTCACCCTTAAATTCGGGCCAAACACGTAATTTCCCAATTCCCCATCACGTTCAGAGGCACCAGCCACCAGTTCCCGAAGAGCAGCTTTTAATGGCGTACCGGTCGCCTTGATTGTCCGTGTCACAGCTACGAGGCTATCGTCACAACCGATCTTCTTGCCGGATTTCCCTGCATCGTTAAGGGCTACCAAATAGACTTTAACTTCCTGCGTCTTCTGAATCGGCGTCGCCTCTTTGACAGCCAACGCTTTGGCACTGATGGCTCCGGGCTGAATGTATTTGAATCTCCTGGCAACCGTTTGTGTCAGGACGGATGATGATACTGCGATGAGCAGCAGAGTCAGAGCTAGAGTTTTTCGCATTAAAATAAGAGTTTTCCTTGCAGTTGTTGATGGTGATTGATCCAGGCGGAGCGCTGAACAGTTCCACTAATGCTTAGCAAAGCCGCAGCGGTTTATATCTCACACTTTATCTCGCGCATTGCTAATTTTAGCAAACCAGCTTCAATCAGAGATTGCGTTGCCATGTCCGGCTTTACGTCGGCAACTGGCGCGGGCGGGGCGGAGACTGTTTGTCATCCGCAGGTGAACGCTTCTCGCCGGTTTCCGCAAGCATCTCTTTGATTGCGCCGATGCTGGCGAGCATACTCGATGTCTCGACCGGCATAAAAATCACTTTCGAGTTGTTGCCGCGCGTCATGTCGCGCAAAGATTCGATGTAGCGTTGCGTGATCAGATATTGCGCCGGGTTGCCGTGACCTTCCATCGCCTGCGTGATTCGCACAATGGCTTCGGATTCGGCGGCGGCGGCGCGCAGACGAGCCTGAGCCGAGCCATCCGCTTGCAGGATGGCAGATTCCTTCTCGCCTTCGGCGCGCGTGATGGACGCCTGCTTCTCGCCTTCGGCGCGTGTAATCGCGGCCTGTCTGTCGCCTTCGGCTTGCAGGACAAGCGCGCGGCGCGTGCGCTCTGCCGTCATCTGCTTCTCCATCGTGATCCGCACATCTTCGGGCGGATTGATGTTCTTAACGTCAACGCGCGTCACCTTCACGCCCCACTTGTCCGTCGCTTCGTCCAGAATCAGGCGCAGCTTGGCGTTGATTTGATCGCGCTGCGAGAGCGTGTGATCCAAATCCATGTCGCCCATCACGGCGCGCATTCCCGTGATCGTCAACTGCACGATGCCGCCGAGCAGGTCTGTGACTTCATACACGGCTTTGATTGGATCGGTAATCTGCCAATAGACGACCGAGTCAACGTGAATCGTCACGTTGTCGCGCGTGATGACGGGCTGCGGCGGAAGGTCTATGAATTGCTCGCGCAAATCTATCGAGGCGAGGCCGGGACGCACATTCGTCCAGTAAATGCCGCGCGGCTTGTCCAGAAACGGCATGATGACATTGAGACCGCTGACCGCTACGCGATTGAAGCGCCCGAGACGTTCAATCAACATCACGGTCGCCTGCGGCACAATCTTGATCGTCTTGGCCGCGACCGTTAAGAGAAAGATGCCGAGGACGACGAATAAAAGGGGAACAAAGTATTCCATAACACCTCCGCGAGAATGAGCTGAAACTTGATTAGCCTGCGCTGAGCCTGACTGCTGCTATTGCTGTGCGGCAACTATAACGGATTCACAGGGACGGAATAAAGAGCAAGGAATGAATACCGGGTTTCTTGACGAGATTATTACCATGTCCTTATGAAGTCTGATTTGAAATAATCAGTCCGTCATGTCTGGTGGCTGCACCCATCCGCCGAGCGCTTCTTCGATGACGGAAGCTGCGGCAAGCACGGCTTCTTCCTCAAACGGCCTGCCGATAATTTGAACGCTGATGGGTAGTCCTTCAGGAGATCGTCCAGCCGGAACAGCGACGGAAGGCAAATCGAGCACGTTGGCAGCGCGTGAATAATCGAAGGCACGAAAGATGCTCATCTCCTTATCACCGACTTTGACACGACGCGCGCCATGCTCAAACGCGGGCACTGCTCCGATGGGCGCAACGATGAGCGGAGTCCGATTCATCCATTTTATGAGAGCCGAGCGTAAAGCGTCTCTTTCTGCCCATGCCGCTAATTCATTCGACAATGGCGATGATGACTTATCAGCGGAAGCGAGCACGGCACGAACAGCAGCCCCGGCTTTTTCTTCCCTTCCGGCGTAGGTGTCGCGCAATTGAATCGTTGAAGAGCGCGAGAATAACGCTGACCATAAAGCACTCGCCTGCTCCAGACCGGGCGGCTCTTCTTCTTCGATAATGAATCCGGCTTCATTCAGCGCACCCATCGCCGCGTGAACCGCCTGCCGCGTTTCCTCTGTAACCACGCCATTACTTTCATTTAGATATGACGCGACGCGCCAGCCGCGCAGATCAGGCCAAACGGTTGCGAACGATTCCCCCACCGGCGCGGAACCAGACTCAGCCCCATTAAATTCTGTCAAAACGTTTAAGAGTAAGGAGAGGTCTTCGACGTAACGCGCCATCGGCCCTACGACTGCTCCATGCGAGAGCGCGCCGGTGGCTGGCGGAAAGTGTCCAATGGAAGAAGTGCGCCCGCTCGTCGGCTTCAAACCCATGATGCCGCAAAAGTGCGTCGGCACGCGAATCGAACCCGAAAGATCGCTGCCCAGTCCGGCTGGAGAAAGGCACGCGCTGATCGCCGCCGCTTCGCCGCCGCTCGATCCTCCCGAAGTCCGCCTTGCGTCGTGGGGATTGTTCGTCCGACTAAAAATCGCGTTATCGCACTCATAAGGAATCGCCATCTCCGGCACATTCGTTTTACCGAGAATGATCGCGCCCGCAGC
>JACCVS010000026.1 GCA_013698055.1 Acidobacteriota bacterium | reverse complement strand
GTCATATAATTTCCGGCGTTCGGCGCAATCTTAAATCATCCCGCCTCGTTGAAGCTTTGTCAGTGCTTGTGTTGACAGCCTTCGGGCGAAGGAGTGTTTTACTGTGGCTATCCGTTTGAGCAGGACTTTCATCTTGCGCAAGCTGCACCAGCTCTCAGGCATTGTGCCGCTCGGCGCATTTCTGCTGGAGCATTTCTACACCAACTCGAAGGCAGTCAATCCGACAACCGGCGTACGCGACTTCAACGAAGCGGTCGCAACCCTGCAAGGCATCCCCTATATCCTGCTGGTCGAGATTACGTTCATCTTTATCCCGCTGCTCTATCATGCCATCTACGGCTTGGTCATCACGTGGGAAGCACGTCCCAATAATCTGGCTTACCCGTACCCGCGCAACTGGTTCTATACGATTCAGCGCATCACGGGCATGATTCTCTTTTTCTTCATCGCCTTTCACGTGCTTAACATGCGCTTTGGCGTCATTCCGGGACTTGAAACTTACGGCAGAGCGGTCGCGCATCATCCAGATGAGGCTTTCGCTATCGTGTCCGGTGAATTTAATAAGACGTGGATATTCATTGTCTACCTGATCGGGATTGTGTCTACTGTCTGGCATTTCGCAAATGGCATCTGGCTCTTTCTGGTTGACTGGGGCATCACGATTGGCGCGCGCGCGCAACGCCTGACGGGTTACGCCTGCATCGCCTTCGGCGTCGCGCTGCTGGCCGTCGGAATCAACGCCCTCGCGGCTTTCATCAAGCCGGGTGGAATCTGGGGAGGTCTCTTTTACTAACATGGCAGCAGCAACGAATGGAATCAAAATCGCAATCGTCGGCGGCGGCCTCGCAGGATTAGCGGCGACCATGAAGATCAGCGAAGCGGGGCACTCGGTTGATCTCTTCTCAGTTGTCCCCGTCAAACGCTCGCACTCGGTCTGCGCTCAGGGCGGCATCAACGGCGCGGTCAACACTAAAGGCGAGGGCGACTCCACTGACGAGCATTTTGACGATACGGTTTATGGGGGTGACTTTCTGGCGAACCAGCCGCCCGCCAAGGCCATGTGCGAGATGGCTCCTGCCATCATCTACCTCTTCGACCGCATGGGCGTTCCCTTCTCGCGCACCAAAGAAGGCTTGCTGGATTTTCGTCGTTTCGGCGGAACGAAGCATCACCGGACGGCGTTTGCCGGAGCTTCGACGGGTCAGCAGCTTCTTTACGCGCTTGACGAACAGGTCAGACGCCGCGAAGCGGAAGGCAAAGTTCAAAAGTACGAAGGATGGGAGATGTTGTCGCTCATCCTGGACGATCATCAAGTCTGTCGCGGCCTTGTAGCGATGAATTTGCAGACGCTTGAGTTGAAAGCCTTCAAGGCGGACGCGGTGATTATGGCGACGGGCGGGCCGGGGCTGATCTTCGGCAAGTCAACCAATTCGATGGTGTGCAACGGTAGTGCCGTCTCGGCCTGTTACCAGCAGGGAGCGAAATACGCCAACGGCGAGTTCATACAGGTTCACCCGACTTCCATTCCCGGCGAAGACAAGCTGCGCCTGATGTCGGAATCGGCGCGCGGCGAAGGTGGTCGCGTCTGGGTTCCACGAAAGCAGAATGATACTCGCAACGCTTCATCTATCCCTGAACAGGAACGCTGGTACTTCCTCGAAGAGAAATACCCTGCTTACGGCAATCTCGTTCCGCGCGACATCGCGACGCGAGAAATCTTTCAGGTTTGTCTCGACGGAATGGGAATCGGCGGAGACAATCAGGTCTATCTCGATGTCTCACACATTCCGGCTGAGACGCTCGACCGGAAGCTCGGAGCGATCCTTGAAATTTACGAGATGTTCGTCGGCGACGACCCGCGCCACGTGCCGATGCGAATTTTCCCCGGTGTGCATTATTCGATGGGCGGCCTGTGGGTTGATTTCGATCAGCGCACGAACATTCCGGGACTCTTAGCGGCAGGCGAATGCGACTACTCGATTCACGGCGCTAATCGTCTCGGCGCGAACTCTCTCGTCAGTTGCGTCTTCGGCGGCTTCGTCGCTGCGCCCGCGGCCATCGAGTACGCCAGGAACGTCGAGCGCAACGGCGCGGACGGCTCGAAGATTTACGATCAGGAGTTGAAACGCCAGGAAGAGATTAACGACGCGCTCATCAAGCAGCCGGGCACGGAGAACCAGTATGTTCTTCACGAAGAGATGGGCAAGTGGATGACGGACAACGTGACGGTCGTGCGCTATAACGACAAGATCAAGGCGACCGACGATAAGCTCCTTGAATTGATGGATCGCTACCGGCAAATCTCGATCAACGACTCGAATCTGTGGGCGACGATGGCGCTGCCGCACGCGCGCCATTTGAAGAACATGTTGGAGCTTGCGCGCGTTATCACGTTGGGCGCGCTCAATCGTAACGAATCACGCGGCGCACACTACAAGCCGGATTACCCGAACCGCGATGACGAGAATTTCCTGAAGACGACGATTGCGGAGTATTCCGGCGAAGGCCCCGTGCTTTCTTATGAAGCTGTGGATTCGTCGCTTATCAAACCGCGCAAGCGCGATTACAGCAAGGGCAAGCAGGAAACGGGCAAGGCCGCTGTGACGGCGGCGGCTTCAACTGCTTCGGAACTCCCGCCGAAAGATGGAGCAAAGCAAATACCTGTTGGCGGAGAGGAACAAAAGCCTGAGAATTTGAGCGCGCCTGTCATTTGGGCGCAGGATAAAGAAAAGGTCAACGATCCCATGAATGACGACGCTTCCAGAAAAGAGCAAGGCAAATCAATCAAGGACGCGGGTGGTAAATCCGACGAGGTCTGAGCGGGCTGCGAGGTTACGCTGGATTATTTCGTCAGGCAGGGTTACGCTTTATGTCTACGCAACCAGACATCTATATCTCACCCGAAGAGTACTTGGCTCTGGAACGGCAGGCTGAGTTCAAGAGCGAATACTTTGATGGTGTGATGTACGCGATGTCAGGCGCAAGCCTGAATCACAATAAGATTGTCGCAAATGTCATTGGCGAATTGGTGCAACAACTTAGGG
>JACCVS010000808.1 GCA_013698055.1 Acidobacteriota bacterium | reverse complement strand
CTGCGTTTCGAGAGTTGCAGGCGAGAGGCTATATTCGTTACGAAGATATGCCGCTTCAGACCAAAGCGGGAAAGCAATGGAATGTGGAGTTCATTAGTAACGTCTATCTGGAAGACGGAAATCAGGTCATTCAATGCAACATCCGCGACATCACTGAACGCAAGCGGGCGGAGGAGGCGTTGCGTGCGAGCGAAGAACGTTATCGCATTGTCACCGAAACGGCCACTGAGGCCATCATCACGATTGATGAGAACAGCACGCTTTTGTTCGTCAATCCCTCGGCGGAGAAAATCTTCGGCTACTCCTCAGCAGAAATGATCGGCGAGTCGTTGAGCATGCTGATGCCGGAATATCTACGACACGCACACAAGGTAGGGATAAATCGTTATCTTGAGACAGGCCGGAAGCACGTTTCCTGGGAAGGTGTGGAACTTCCAGGCTTGCATAAGAACGGGCAGGAGATACCTCTCGAAGTCTCTTTTAGTGAGGTCATCAAGAGGGGGCATCGCTACTTCACCGGCATTGCCCGCGACATCACCGAGCGCAAGCGAGCGGAAGAAGCGTTAAAAGCGAGTGAGGCTCTTCAACGTCAGCTATCGGGAAGACAATCGGCGATACTTGACGCACTCCCGGCGCACATCTGCCTGCTCTGCGGCCTTGGGAATATTCTTGAAGTCAATGCGTCATGGAAACAGTTCGCTTTCATGAACAACTTTGCCGGGAGTCAGGCTGGTGTCGGCAGTAATTACATCGAAGTGTGCGAAAACGCCACCGGAGATTGTACCCTGGGAGCAAAAGGAACCGCTGAAGGAATCAAGTCTGTGCTTTCCGGCAAGCTAGATCATTTTGAGTTGGAGTATCCCTGTCATTCCCCCGAAGAGCAAAGATGGTTTCGGTTGACTGTCACCCCACTTCAAGAAGACGCATCCACAGGCGTAGTCGTCATGCATGTGAATGTCACAGAGCGTAAACTAAGCGAAGAAGCGCTGAGTCGAGCCGAGGCTAAGTATCGCAGCATCGTCGAATCGTTACCGGCTATCGTCTATCTCGCGCAACCCTTTCCTCCCTACTCGCCGATTTACGTCAGTCCGAACATCACAGAGTTTGGCTATTCAGAGGCTGAGTGGTTTAACCGGCCTGACATGTGGGTGAGTCTTCTACATGAAGAAGACCGGGAGCGTGTGCTGAGCGCGACTGAGGCTGGGATGCATCAAGGTCTTGAAACAGAGATCGAGTATAGAATTGTTGGTCGTGACGGCACGATCCATTGGATACACGATAGCGGGCGTTTTGTCTCGGATGAGCAGGGCAACAGGATCACCTGGCAGGGAGTGATGGTGGTCATCACGAAAACCAAAGAACTGGAAGAACAACTCCGGCAATCACAAAAACTTGAATCAATCGGACGTTTGTCAGGTGGCATCGCGCATGATTTCAATAACATGCTGACGGCGATTAACGGCTACAGCGATTTAACGCTTAGACGGCTGGGAGCTGGCGACCCGTTACGCCATAACATTGAAGAGATCATGAAGGCTGGTGAGCGTTCCGCTGCCCTGACTCGTCAACTGCTGGCCTTCAGCCGTCAACAACTTTTGCAGCCCGTGGTGCTTTACCTCAACGGAATAATCACCGAGACGATGAAGATGCTTCAACGCTTGATCGGTGAGGACATAGAACTCATCACAGTTCTCAATCCAGATGCCGCGCCTGTCGAAGTTGATCCCAGCCAGCTAACGCAAGTCATCATGAATTTAGCTGTCAACGCTCGGGACGCGATGCCGCAGGGCGGAAAGCTGACCATCGAGACAGCCAACGTCTTTCTCGATCCCAACTATGTCAGTCAGCATGTCGGCGTTCTTCCCGGCGCTTATGTCATGCTCTCTGTGAGCGACAACGGCACAGGGATGAGCGCCAAAACACAACAGCACATCTTCGAGCCATTCTTTACCACGAAAGAAGTGGGAAAGGGCACGGGGCTGGGATTGGCTACCGTCTATGGCATCGTCAAACAGAGTGGGGGCAATATTGGGGTTTACAGCGAAGAAGGAGTTGGCACAACCTTCAAGATTTATCTGCCACGAGTTGTAGGGCAAGCTAAAAAATCACAGACAAAAGATTCGCTCGATGATTTTCCGAGAGGAACGGAAACGATTCTCCTGGTCGAGGACGAAGAGATGGTGCGGTCGCTGACACGGCAGATTCTTGAGGAGTGCGGGTACACAGTCCTTGAAGCTCAGAATGGAGTGGAAGCCATTTCCCTGTGTGAGAAACAGGATTGTCAGATTGATTTGCTGATGACCGATGTGGTCATGCCGCAGATGGGAGGACGAGAATTGGCTGAGAGGTTCGCGCTTGCATTCCCTCAGATGAAGATACTTTTCACGTCTGGTTATACGGACGATGCAGTTGTCCGTCATGGAGTGATTAATGAAGGAACGAACTTTATCCAGAAGCCGTTCACACCTGACAGATTGGCGCACAAGGTTCGAGAAGTTTTGGATGCGCCTCATGGAAAATAATAGTTTGGGGATGTGTTAAGAAGTAAGACCGAGAGAGCACAAATAAATGAGACTCTGCGCAAGGCGCTTTGTCATAACATCTGTTGCCTTATTCAAGCGATGGATGAGTTAAATCTAAAACCGGAGGTCTACGCGCAAGTTGCTTGACCCTGAAACCAACCCGCTATAAAATGCGCGGCACAAAGGACGGATGCTGAATGTATCCGCCCAGCGTCGAGCGAAGTGAGGACGTTCGACGCGCCTCACACGTGAAAACTTGTGAGATGAAGGCGGCGGATGATGTGAGGCATCCGCCGCTTTTCTTTTTCTCTCATGCCTTCCGTTAGGCAAAATTTCGTTCCGTTGGGCAAAAGGGTTCTGTTAGGCAAAGCCCGATTGCTTGCCTTTAGCTGCGGATATGCCGGTAGCGCGTTTCCATGAGAAGGAAAAGCCGTACTTCTTTCGCCTGGCTATTGGCGCGTCTCCTTTCGGGAGGTTAATGAGACGCGCAGAATGCTATCAGACAAAAGAAAAGAGGGGAAAGGTGATGCGTGAGAGTTTCATTGACAACTCCTTTAAGGCTTAAACCCGCTCCGCTTCTTCTCTTCTATATCGGCACGTCGCTTCGGATTAACGGCTAAGTAATCTTTAATAAATTCATCCAGTTTTTTTCCAACATCGGCTTTTATTTCATCTTCTGACGCATGTGGGATGGTTGGGTTAGTAGAACTCAAATTCCATGTTCGTTCGTAGGTTTGAATCGTGGGGCGGCGCTTCAAAAATACGTATTGCTTTAACTCTACTCTCACAAATAATAAACCGTCTGTTAGTAGAGTAACAAAAAGGGCAGCATTTCCTTCTTTGCGGAGAGTAGCCTTGTTGCTTGGAACATTGATCCCGGCCAGCCGTAAACGGAGTTCGATAAATTTTTGCACCTGCTCAGCAAGAAAGGCTTGGCCTTGTGCCATTTGTACTTTAACAGGCACAGTCGAAAGCCCTCTCAAAGATTCTCGCGAATTAGGTTCCTGCCCAGCAGCCGTACAAACTAATACGATGGCTATAAACAGTAAACTAAAGGTAGTCTTTCTCATGGTAATAACTCTTTCCACTAATTGAGCGTCGAGCCACATGAAGGGCAGATGCGGCGATCTTCCATGAATGCATAGGCGAATAAAGCTCCAACCAAGCAGAACAGGATGCCGACAAAAAGGACAATCCAGCCGACGGTTGAGAGTTTCCTGACCACTTGCGGCGGATATGGCGAGCCGCAATAACGACACGCATAAGGATTTGCAGGCGCATAGACCACTTGCGGTGGCGGCGGATAGGCCATTGGCATCTGCTGTCCCTGCGGGTGAGGGCTTGGGGGCGGTGTTGCGCCGTACCAGGCAGTTGTAGATTTTTGCTCGCGGACTGGCGGACTAATTGGTGAAAGCTCGGAAGTATCAGCGAGAGATTCACCGCAGGATTGACAAAATAAAGTGCTGGCGTAGTTTGTTGCACCACATTTAGAGCATTGTGAGGGCATTGACGACTCCTTTCTAAGTCGCCAGAATCCTACACCAGGCAAACGCAAATTAAAAGGTAAGCTGTTTGGGCTTGCCCTTTTGTGGGCAAAGCCTTAATTGGCAGGCAAGTGGGATTATCAGGAGAAGCCCGATCTCCGGTCAAAGTGAAAGTCTCTCAATCAGAATGCGTGACCCTGATTGCTCACCTTGACCGATGCCTATGCTTTAACTGCTCCCCAAAACGCAGTTTCAAAGCGTAAATGCAGAAATAGTGTGACTTAATAAGTTTCCCTACCATCGGGCATAGTGCTTGCAAGCTGGCAGCGGCGTAGATTGTATTCTGATCTGCATTCCTACCTCACAAACCTCTTTGGTCAAGCAAAACCGGGAACCTGATTCTCTTCTCGCGGGATTGGTCATAACCTTGAGCAGACAGCAGCACGCAAAACCATTCATGTGGGCGGTTATCGCTCTCGGCTCGGCGGCCTTTTTATTCTCGGGGTTAAGTGTCTCTGTCTCTCAGATAGACATTCGATTTCTCTTCCTGACGCTCATCACCCTTGGCATCGGTTCGCGAATCACCGTTCAGATTCCGAGCATCAAAGAGCACATCTCCGTCTCCGATACTTTCATCTTTCTCACGATTCTGCTGATCGGCGGCGACCTCGCGATTCTGCTCTCAGCGGCAGAAGCCTTTTGTTCATCAATTCGTTTTAACAAAAAGCGCATTACAATCGTCTTCAACGTGGCGACTGCCGCTCTCTCGACTTTTCTTTCCGTGTGGGCGCTGCGCCTTTGCTTCGGGTCTATCGTTGATTTACGGGGCGGCTACTCCGCGCCTTACATCGTCGGCATCTGTCTGCTGGCGCTCGTGCAATATATCAGCAACTCCGGTACGGTTGCGATAGCCGTTGCCTTGAAGAACGATTTACCGATCTGGATGACGTGGCGTAAGAGCTTTCTCTGGACTTCGCTCACCTACTTCGCAGGAGCTTCCGCCGCAGGCATTATCACCAAGTTGATTGATGCGGTCGGGTTCTACGCCTTCCTCGCGACCACGCCGATTATCGCCATCGTTTATTTAACCTACTGCACCTATCTTAAAAACGTCGAAGCGTCTGCCGCCCAGGCCGAGCAGGCCGAGCGCCACGTCGCGGCCCTGCGTGAAAGCGAAGAACGTTTCCGCAGCGCCTTCGACCATGCGGCGGGCATGGCACTCGTGGACACGGATGGGAGATGGGTCAAGGTTAACCGCTCTTTGTGCGAGATGGTTGGCTATTCCGAAGAGGAATTGCTGGCGTCAAATTTCCAGACCATTACGCATGAGGACGATCTTGGCGACATGGTGTCACAGGTTTCCAATCTGATAGAAGGCAGGGAGTCAACTTACCAGATGGAACTGCGCTACAAGCATAAGCGCGGGCACATTGTCTGGGCTTTGCTGAGTGTCACGGTGATTCGTGATTCGCTGACCAAATCCATCAATCTCATTTTTCAGATTCAGGACATCACCGACCGTAAGCGCGCCGAAGAACGCTTGCATCACGAAGCCTTTCATGACGGACTGACGGGTCTTCCCAACCGTGCCCTCTTCATGGATCACCTGAAACTCTCGGTCGAGCGTGGCAAGCGGCGCGATGATCGCTTGTTCGCCGTTCTCTTCCTTGATCTGGATCGTTTTAAGGTCATCAATGACAGTCTGGGTCACATGGTCGGAGATCAGTTGCTGGTGGGAATCGCGCGTCGTCTGGAAATCTGTCTACGCCCCGGCGACACGGTCGCGCGCCTCGGCGGAGACGAGTTCACAGTTCTGCTTGAAGACTTAATGATGGTGACTGAAGCGATAGAAGTGGCCGACCGATTGCAAAAAGCTCTGGCGCTGCCTTTCAATCTTAACGGTCATGAGGTCTTCGCCACCGTCAGCATCGGTATCGCCCTGAGCAGCACCGGTTATGATCGCCCCGAAGAAGTCTTGCGCGACGCCGACACGGCGATGTATCGCGCCAAGATGCTTGGCAAAGCCCGTCACGAAGTCTTCGATAAGACGATGCACGCCCGCGCGATGAATCTCCTGCAAATGGAGGCAGACCTGCGCCACGCCATCGAGCGCAAGGAATTTATTCTTCATTACCAGCCGATTGTCGCGCTTGATACTGGCACGATCAGCGGCTTCGAGGCTCTCATTCGCTGGCATCACCCGGAGCGCGGCTTTGTCTCGCCGGATGAATTTATCCCGATAGCTGAAGAAACGGGGTTGATTATCCCCATCGGGCACTGGGTTCTGGAAGAGGCTTGCCGCCAGATTCATGTGTGGCAGGAGCAGTATCCGCAGTATCCGCCGCTTCAGATCAGCGTCAATTTATCCGGCAAACAGTTTATCAACGCCAATCTGATAAATCAGATTCGTTACATCCTCAAGGAGACATGCGTTGAGCCTCACAGCCTGAAACTCGAAATCACCGAAAGCATGGTGATGGAAAACGTCGAGACGGCCATTGACATGCTCAAGCAGCTCCGAACGCTCGGCATCGAATTGAGCATTGACGATTTCGGCACGGGCTATTCTTCCCTGAGCTACCTGCACCGCTTCCCGATCTCGACGCTGAAAGTTGACCGCTCTTTCGTTAGCCGCATGAGCGACAATAACGAGAACGCGGAGATTGTTCGCACTATCCTGATGCTGGCCCGAAGCCTGAAGATGGATGTGGTGGCGGAAGGCGTGGAAACGCAGGATCAATTGATGCAGCTTGCCATGCTGGAATGCGAATATGGGCAGGGCTATTACTTCTCCAAGCCGCTCGACATTGCGGGTGCTTCAAAGCTGCTGGCAGAACGTCACACCTATCAAATTCCGATGTCTTCTCTGGACACATTTATCCAGGAAGGAAGCATTCTGGCTGCGTAACGCGCAGGGGAAATCCTTCCCTGATTCGTCGCTCACGGCGCTGAATACTTAAAGCGATTCTGAATTTTTAACGTTGTGAAAAGCGAACAGGCGCGGCAGCCTTTGGGGCCTCGCGCCTGTTCTAATGCTGGTCACTGTCCTCACCCCAGCAACCAGTCGCGACGGAAAGATTCACCTTCCGCCAAGTGAACACAGCATAACCTCCTGCACACCATTGATGCAACTCGCCATGTGGAGCAGTCTCGAATCCCACTCTCTATATTTGCTGGATCGCAATAGGGATTTTATGAAGCGTATCGAGATGACTTATTGAGCAATGATGGTGCCCCCGGCAAGACTTGAACTTGCGACCCCCTGCTTAGGAGGCAGGTGCTCTATCCACTGAGCTACGGGAGCATGTGCAGATGAAACTAGCAGATGAGGAGAACTCAGTCCAGCGCACTCAAGACTGATATTTAATCAGCGAGCGCACGTCATAACCCTCCAGCTTTTTGCGTCCAGGCAAGAATTCAAGCTCGACGACAAAGACCAATCCGACCACAACACCGCCCAATTCTTCAACCAGATCAACGACGGCCCTGGCTGTCCCGCCAGTCGCCAAAAGGTCATCAGCGATGATGACTCGATGCCCTTCTCCGACAGCATCGCGGTGAATCTCCAAAGTATCCTGCCCGTACTCAAGATCATAAGAGACGGAGACACACTCGGCGGGCAACTTGCGTGGCTTGCGCACGGGCACGAACCCGGCATTCAGGTGATAAGCCAGCGCGGGAGCGAAGATGAAGCCACGTGCTTCGACGCCGATGACCGTGTCAACCTTCTCGCTTTCATACTGCGCGGCGAGCGCGTCAACCGTCCCTCGTAATCCATCCGGGTGCTTGAGCAGCGTAGTGATATCGTAGAAATTGATACCGGGCTTCGGGAAATCCGGCACTTCACGTATCAGGGCTTTGAGATTATCCATTTTTCAGTTTTGAGTTTTCAGTTGTTAGTTTCCAGTTAACGGCCTCGCGCTCAAAACTGAAAACTCAAAACTGAAAACTGATTACCTTTCTATCCGAAATGAAGAGTAGTGTCCGCTCGGCTCGACATTGATTTCTTCGACATTCTCGACCGCGGAGAAGGCCGGGCCGGTCGCCAGATCATGCTTGAAGGCTTCAACGCTTTCGGGCACGCCTTCGACTAACGCCTCGACGCGCCCGTCCGCCAGGTTACGCACGTATCCCAGAATCTGATGGCGGGCGGCGGCGCGCTGCGCGAAGTAGCGATAGCCGACACCCTGCACTTCTCCGCTAATCAAAAATTTTCGCGCGACTTTCATCAATAAGCCCCTTGATCCAAAGTGTCAAACGCCTACTCAAAAAACGCGACGGAGAATAGCATAAAACAGTGGTCAGTAGTCAGTGATCGGTGGTCAGTTAAAAGCAAACCCTCAACACCACTCCTCGCTTGTTCTTTACTGACCACTGACTACTGACTACCGCTTATCAATTCAACGATGCTGACGCCGCCCGGCGCGATGTTGAGCTTAACGCTGCTCTGCCCGCCTTCGCGTAAGATGCTGAGGGGCTTGTCGCCAGTCCATTCGCGCGCTTGCTCGATTCCCTTGCCTTTCAAGCTCAATCTCACTTCGACGATTGCGCTTCGATCAACCTGCGCCAAGCCCTGCTGTGGCTTCAAGACGCCTTTGTTGTTGATGAGTGTGACGACCCAGCCACGCTCTGTGCGATTGACCAGATATTCCACCTCGCCTCTGACAATGACCGGCGTCGCATCCGCGCAGAGATGCGCGAGCAAGTGCGCGGCAAAAGGCGTCACACGCTCGTCCTCGCCGAGCAGATCGGGCAACGCCACAAACACTAGCTTTCCGCGCCCGATTTTGTTGATGGTCACGAGCGGGTCATGCGTTGGCGTCTCGATTAAAACCTGAGTGCCCCTGCGCGCCTCGACGCGCTCGTAACGAAACATCTGTCCGTGCAAGTCCGTGCCCGCTTCATTTGGGGAAAGACAGCTCGCTTCGTCCGCTTCAGCTTTCTCTCCCGTCATGCGGACACCAAGCAAGTCTGCGGAAAGTCCTTTCGTCTGCGCCGCGTTGATGACGAGGACGCCGCCCTTGCGAACATACTCCTCAAGCCGCTTAACCCAGGCTG
Source organism: Acidobacteriota bacterium (assembly GCA_013698055.1). Lineage (GTDB taxonomy): Bacteria > Acidobacteriota > Blastocatellia > Pyrinomonadales > Pyrinomonadaceae > QHXM01. The sequence continues at coordinate 1,098 of JACCVS010000808.1, read as the reverse complement.
GACTCCACTCAACGCGCCCGCCAACTACCAATGCACGGTAAGCGTCAATCGCTTCCCTGCGCGTCTCGGATGCGACAAGCACGTCAAAGATGTCGCCGAAGACGGAAGCGATGAAGGCTTGCCTGTCGGCGGTCGCAGGCTCGCCTTCCGTGACGGGCGCAGGGTAGTAGGCTGCGCCGAAAAGCTCTCGGAGAGCGCGGTCAGACTTATCAATTTGCGAGACGCCGAAAGGCCACTGCGGGTAATCCGTCATGTCCCAACCATGCGCCGGATCAAGCAGGAAGGCGATGGGCGTGTAAGGCGTGCCGCGATCAGGATGCTTCTCCGCAAAGCGCATGAACTCGTTTGTGATGCGTCCGAGCGGGTTCAACTCGAAGACGTTTTCACCGGGTCCGGGCTTGAAAAACTGGTCGTGGCCTTGTTCCAGATAGATGGCGGATGCTCCCCCCATGTAATAAAGATAGTAGCTCTTGCGATACCATGAGAGCGATGGCCCCATCGTCGTGCCATAGCGTGAGTGAAGGAAGTTGTTCGGCCCTGCAAAGTTCTGCGCCTGCGTGAAAGTCGTCGCGGTGTCGCCGAAGTTCGGCGCGTGATAGTAAAGAACGTTGCCGCCGTATTGCCGCGCCGCACCGCGCGTGAACGCCAATCGCATCGCAAAGTTGGGTTGGACGGCGGCAGTCTCCACTCCTATCAAGCGCGTCCCCCATTCACCAAGCGCGTGCGCGTAAGATGTGCTTGAGGTTGACTGAGCCGGAATCAGCTTGTCCCACATCGCGCCCGCTTCCGGCGTTTGAAAGATGCCGTTCCATTTACGTTCGAGAGCGCGTGTGTAAAAGATGCGATGCGCTTCGAGCAATTCGCGCCGCGACATCTGAGGCGTGATTTTCAATTCGGTCGCCGACTCGCCCCAGACATACCCGATGCTTTCGCCAGAAATCCATCCCAGGAACTGTTCACGAAATTCAGTCGTCAACAACTTCCAGGCAGCCTGCGCTTCGGCAGCTTCCTTCCACGAGGCCGCGCCGTAGTTAATCAGCACGGCGAAGGGCTGTTTCGTCTCGCGCAGATATCGCAGGAAGGGGCTGCCCTCTTTCA
>JACCVS010000806.1 GCA_013698055.1 Acidobacteriota bacterium | reverse complement strand
GTCAATCCGGGCGAGATTCTCGACTGGACGATCACATCGGAGAACAATGGCAACGCCGCCGCACGCGAGTACAAGACGGTGGGCCAGATTCCGAAGGGAACTACCTTCGTCGCAGGCAGCGCCACTTCGGACGGCTCAACCACAGTCGTCTATAGCGCTGACAATGGCCAGACCTACTCGGTGCAGCCGATGATTGATGAGAAACAATCGGACGGCTCCATCAAGAAAGTTCCGGCTCCTGTCTCTATGTACACGCAGGTCCGCTATGAGTGGGCTGATCCTCTCGCGGCTGACGCTAAACTTTCCGCCGCCTACAAGGTGCGCGTGAAGTAGCAATCTCTTTATCCGCCAACCGCCCGGGCTGACTGCGATCACGCTGATACCTGCCGGTGCCGTTTGTCCACCACCATCCACTTATTGAGGAATTGAAGATGAGCAGAAACTACATCCCCATCAATGCACGTGTGCTAACGCGCCTGATCGTCGTTCTGGCGATTACCTGCGCGCTCGCCGCGCCCGCTTTAGCGCAGACCGATGGCGGCACAGATATCACTAACACTGCCAGCGCGACCTACTCCGACGGCGGCAGCAATAACTATAACGTCGTTTCCAACACCGTCACGGTGCGGGTCTCCAACGTCGCCGGACTGACGATCACTCCCGACGCAGGAGCTTTAGCCTCGCAGGTCGTGGCCAGCCAGACAGGCGTTATCTATAGCTTCACCATCACCAACACCGGAAACTTCTCTGACAGAGTTTTGTTCCTTGCCAATGGCGGGAGCATCCGGCTCTCCGGCACAGCGCCTGCGACAATCACCCGCGCGGTGATTCATCTCGGCGCAAGTCCGAACCAGATTGATGCCGGTGATACGGACATCTTTACTAACCCTGCTAACGTCAACTCCGCTTTGATTGCGCGCAATACCTCGATTCGCGTGCTGGTCGAAGTCAGCATCGGCGCTGCCGCGACCTCCGCGCAGACCGCCATCGTGACACTCGGCGATGCGGCGACTGATAGCCAGAACGCCGACTACTCGGCGAACGAAGTTCGCACGAGTCATCCGGCGGGAACAGTGGTGACTAATGGCGATGCCACCAACCACAATGTCGAAGCCAGAGGAGATATCACAGCGACGGTGCAGGCGGACGCACAGCTTCAGCTTTCGTTGACTGCGCCTTCCGGCCCTGTCCCGCTCGGCAGCGACATCACCTATACATGGCAGCTCTGCAACATCGGCTCGCGCGATGCTAAGGCCGTGACGCTCACAACCGTCAACGGCGGAGGGTCGAACCAGGGCGTCTTTATCTTCGCGCCTGTCCCGGCGAATACAGTTCTTGCGGCATCGCAGAGCTTCCCCGCTGGCGTCGGAGTTCTTTACTCAAGCTCCAACCCGACGCTTAATCCGCTGACGCAGATGACCTGGGAAACCGTCAGGCCGGCCACAGTTACAATGGTCGCCTTCAACGTTTCCACTCCTCTTACTGGCGGGACGCTCGCAGCCGCGGCGTGCAGCCCGAGCATCAATATGGTTGTGACGATCACGACCTCTGATGCAACCAACACGATCACCGAACAGGGCAACGCTTACGCGAACAACAGTCTCAATGTTCAGTTGCCTCCGGCCACATCGCCTTTGCGCACGACGACGCTGCAACAGACCGGCGGCGTTCTCAACGGCCCACAGGGTGCGCCCGGCGCAATCGGCACAAACACCAACGACGACTTCACGGATAAGAGCGTCAACGCGGCGGCCATCCTTAACGTTCCTGCCTACCCGAATCCGGCAAACGTGACTGTGGCAATCGGCACGGCGACGTTCACCAACACCGTCCAGAATACGGGCAACGCCAACGACACCTTCACGCTGAGTGTTCCGACGTTCCCGGCTGGAGCGGACGTGACGATCATCGTCGGCGCAACCTCGACGCCGATGGTCGTTAATGGAGCCGCAGTGGCGGGCGCAGCCCCGACAATCGCGGTCGCCTTCGGCGCGACGGCGAATTATCAGGTTGTTGTCTCGCTGCCTGTCGGCAAGACGGTTCTGACGGGTTTCGATACCGTCATCCGCGCTACCTCCGGCATTGACAACACTCAAGCCAACAATACGATTGACCGCCTCTTCACAGGCTTTATCAAACTTGAAAAGGCTGTCACCGTTCTTAACTCTGATCTGACCAAGGGCAGCGCCACCGATGCAGTCCCCGGCGCGGTGCTGACCTATACCATCACCTACACCAACATCGCGACGGCGGCCGGTGGTGCGGGCAACGTCAAGCTGACGGCGAACAATCTGGTCATCACAGAGAACGGCACGGCGGGCGGAAACAACTGGGCGACCTATACAACCCAGAATGGAACTCCGACCGACTCGGGCACGGGTGTGATTGTCGTCAACGGCACCGCGACCATTATCACGGACACGGTCGCGAGCATCGCAGCGGGAGCGCCTGCTCAAACGTTCACGTTCAAACGCACGATCAACTAACGGGAGCGCCGAGAGCTTTCCGGCGTTGTCACGCAAAGCGGCGCGGTCAGTTCGCAGGGTAATTGCTCCATCCTGCAAATTGACCGCACCGCTTCCACTAAAACGATGAGGCAGAATCCAGGAGTCAGAATCCAGAAGCCAGAATAAAAGGCTGAAACGGTTTTTCTTCTGACTACTGAATACTGGATTCTGGATTCTGCTCTTCGCCCCTTTCCTGGTTCTTAATGATGCTGACAGTCGATTACAAAAGAACCGCCCTCATCGCAACCATCCTCGTGGCGCTAGTCTACGCCTCGACGGCGGGTGTGCTCGCACGCCCTGATGGGACGCCCGGCAACACGGTCATCACCAACCACGCCGAAGCGACCTACGAAGACGATTCGGGAAACACATTTGCCACCGTCTCACCCACCGTCATTGTTACAGTCAAGACCCTCTCCGCTCTCACCGTCACGCCCGACGAGACCCAACCCTCTGCGAACGTCGGCCCGCAGGAAACTCTCACACGCACCTTCCGCATTTGCAACATGGGCAACACGCCCGACCTCTACACGATCACCCGCATCGAAGTGAACGCGCCGTCGCGCATCACCAGCCTCTACTTCGATGTGGATGCGAGCGGCACCATCACCTCGACCGACACGCTCGTCACCGTCAACGAATCCCTCTCCCCGCGCGTTCAACCGGGCTTCTGCCTGAACGTGCTGGCCGTGCTAGAGACGAATGACGTTGCTCCGCAAAGCAACATCACCATTCGGCTCGCGGCACGCTCAAACGTCGTCGCTGCCGTCAATGGTCGCGGCGAAGACGAAGGCACGATCATCAACGCTGTCGGCAACGGCGGACGCTTCACCTCACCTGACAACGCGAGCCTTCCCCCTTCAAAACTCGTCAATGGCAACCCGCAGGCAATCGTCAGCCCCGGCAACCCGTTCGCTTACACGATAGCTTTCCGCAACAGCGGCGATGTCACGGCGCGCAATGTTCTCATCAGCGATGACTTGCCTGCCGGGATCGAGTACGTCCCCGCCAGCCTCCGCCTCGAAGAACGCAGTCTGTCCGACATTGAAGACGCGGACGAGGGAATGATTCGCAACCGTCGCCTCGAAATTCGCTTGAGCGAAGTTGCTCCAGATCAAATCGTCAGAATCTCCTTCAGCGCGCGGCTCACAGGCAACGCGCCCGCTGGCGTCGGCGTCATCAACGGCGCGACGGTTTCCGGCCAAAACGTCACGGCAACTTCCAGCACGACGGCTGTCGTCGTCATTGATCCTTTCGGCATCGTCTTTTCGGGTCGCGGCGGCGCGGCGTCTCCGATTCCCAATGCGCGCATAGAGATTTTTCAGGATCAGGCGACCGCCAATCCTTTGCAGATTCCGGCGAGCGCAGGCTTTGCGCCGAACACAGAGAATGTGAATCCATTCCTGAGCGACGGGCAGGGACACTTCAATTTCATTCTTCAGTCTCAGCAATTGGGCAGCCTGAATGCTCCGGCGCGCTACTTCATGAAGATCACGGCGCAGGGCTACATCACGCGCCTGCTCGAAATCAATGTTCGACCGGCCAGTGACGGTCTGTTTGTCATGAGCGTCAGCGCGCTTGACGGCCAGCCCATCGCTCGCGCCGGAAGTTTCGAGCTGGTCAACGAACCCGT
>JACCVS010000803.1 GCA_013698055.1 Acidobacteriota bacterium | reverse complement strand
TGATCGTGCAGGGAGTAGGCAGCTACGGCGGCCTGGCTGTGCTTGCGGGCTTCTTCGTGCTGACGGTCGCGCTGACGCAGCCGATGTCGAATCAGGCGGCGGCGCTCGTCGTCGTGCCCATCGCCGTTAAGACCGCCATCAGCCTCGGCCTCAATCCGCGCACTTTCGCCGTGATGGTCACTTACGCCGCGTCCTGCTCGTTTCTGACGCCGCTTGAGCCAGCCTGCGTGCTGATCTTCACGCCCGGTCGCTATCGCTTCTTCGATTTCGTCAAGGTCGGCTCGATTCTGACCATTGCCGTCTTCGCCGTCGTGATGGTGCTTGTGCCTGTGGTCTGGCCGCTGGCGCAATCGGGTAATCTGATGGTTCAGCAGGCCGCGACACCCGACTCTGTGAAAGTTGGACAGAACATCACTTACATCACGACAGTCAAGAACAATGGGCTGGATACGTCATACAACCTGAAGCTGACAAACAATCTGCCCGACTCGCTCACTTTCGTTTCCTGTACAGCGACGAACGGCGGCGTCTGCACAGGCACAACCAACAATCAAACGGTCACACTGCCCTCGCTGGCAAACAACGCGCAGGCTACCGTCACCATCATTGCAACAGTGAAAGACACGCTAAGCGAAGGCACGATCATCAACAATATGGTGATGATTGAATCTCCGACGCCCGATTCGGACAAGGGTGATAACTCTGCGACTGCCACGTCAACGGCTTATCACTAGAGCTTGCGCTGCCGCGCGGATGGTCACTATAATGCGCCGCCTTTAGCGCTTCAGTAGTTCAATGGTGGATGGTCAATTTAAACTTTTCGATCTTGTTATCTGAGCTTTGAAATGACGAAGAGAAAACTTCAGCCCGTTCCAATCGAAAATCCTAAACCGAAAATCAAACCTCCACCCGTGTCCTCGCGAATTGTCACGGTGCCGAATCTGCTGACCATGTTCCGCATGGCGCTGATTCCGGTTTTCGTTTCGCTTCTCTACTCCCGGAAATTTGCCTGGGCGCTCGGCGTCTTCGTTCTCGCCGGATTAACGGACGGTCTGGACGGACTCCTCGCGCGCCGCCTTAATCAAGGCTCACAGCTCGGCGCGATTCTAGACCCCATTGCTGACAAGCTCCTGCTCGTGACCTCTTTTATCGTCCTTTCGATTCCGGCAATCAGCCCGCAGCCTTTGCCGCGCCATTTCCCCATTCCTTTCTGGGTGACAGTGGTCGTCATCAGCCGCGACATCTTTATAATAGTTGGCGCGGCGGCCATCAACATCGTTACCGGATTCAGCAGATTTCGCCCTTCTTTGCTGGGTAAGATCAACACAGCCGTGCAGATTCTGGCCATCGCTGCCATCCTCATCGCCGCGAGCTACCCTTCCCTCAGCGGCTATCTTCCAACTGTTTACACGACCGTCTTTGCCTTCGCTGTCCTTTCTGGCGTCCATTACATCTTTTTCGCCTCTCGCCTCGTCAACGAAGAGCGGCGGCAGAATGGCGATTAAGTATTGCCACCACCCCAGACTATCAGTTAAGTCATATAATTGCAGCGACTTAAATTGCTAATTAGAGCTTGAATAGGCTTCAATCAGCAATTTGACAAAGAGAGACTCAGATATTATATTGACAAGGCGTTCAACTCGTAATTCTATTAAGCCGTGGCGGATGTGTCCGGCGAGAGTCAAAACGAGCGGCGGACGCGTCTTAAGGTCGGTTTCCCCTACTTGGGAAAGCGGCCAATCAATTTTGGGAGAAGATAGCAATGAGCAAGATTATTGGAATTGATTTGGGTACTACCAACTCCGTTGTGGCCGTAATGGAAGGCGGCGAGCCGATTGTCATCACCAACTCGGAGGGAGGGCGCACAACGCCTTCGGTCGTCGCCTTCGCAAAGGACGGCAACCGTCTTGTCGGACAGGTCGCCAAGCGGCAGGCCGTCACCAACCCCGAAAATACTGTCTATTCGATCAAGCGTTTTATGGGACGGCGCTTTGACGAAGTCAGCGAAGAGAAGAAGCAGGTGCCGTATGAAGTGAAGGCTGCCGGCAGCGACGTGCGTATTTCGGCGGGCGGCAAAGAGCACAGTCCGCCGGAGATTTCGGCGATGATCCTGCAAAAGATGAAGCAGTCTGCCGAAGATTATCTCGGGCAGAAGGTTGATAAAGCCGTCATCACAGTCCCGGCATACTTTAACGACGCGCAACGTCAGGCGACGAAAGACGCCGGTCGCATCGCCGGTCTTGAAGTGATGCGAATCGTCAACGAGCCGACGGCTGCTGCCTTGGCTTACGGCCTTGATAAGAAGAAAGACGAGACCATCGCCGTCTTCGATTTCGGCGGCGGCACATTCGACATCTCTATCTTAGAAGTCGGCGAAGGCGTCGTTGAAGTGAAATCCACCAACGGCGACACGCACCTCGGCGGCGATGATATTGATGAGCGGCTGATGGAATGGATCACGGAAGAATTCAAGAAAGATCAGGGCATTGACCTCTCGAATGACAAGATGGCTTTGCAGCGCCTGAAGGAAGCGGCAGAGAAGGCCAAGATCGAGCTTTCGACGGCGATGGAGACGGAGATTAACCTTCCATTCATCACCGCCGACGCATCGGGGCCGAAGCATCTCGTGATGAAGCTGACGCGCGCTAAGTTTGAACAGTTGATTGAGGAGATTTTGCAGAGACTCAAAACTCCTGTTGAGCAAGCGATCAAGGACGCTGGCATCCCTGCGAATAAAGTTGATGAAGTCGTGCTTGTTGGCGGCTCCACGCGCATCCCGAAAGTCCAGGAGATCGTCAAAGGCATCTTCGGGAAAGAGCCTAACAAGAGCGTGAACCCGGACGAAGTCGTCGCGGTCGGGGCAGCCGTGCAGGCTGGCGTGTTGTCAGGCGAGAAGACGGACATCCTGCTTCTCGATGTGACGCCTTTGAGCCTCGGCATTGAAACCCTCGGCGGCGTGTTCACCAAACTAATCGAGCGCAACACAACGATTCCGACGCGTAAGTCTGAAGTGTTCTCAACGGCCTCGGACAATCAAACGTCCGTCGAAGTCCATGTGCTTCAGGGCGAGCGTCAGATGGCCGGGGACAATCGCACGCTGGGTAAGTTTCATTTGATCGGGATTCCGCCAGCGCCGCGCGGGATGCCGCAGGTCGAAGTGACGTTCGACATTGACGCCAACGGTATCGTCAACGTCTCGGCCAAAGACATGGGCACGGGGCGCGAGCAGAAGATTACGATCACAGCATCTTCGGGACTTTCGAAGGACGAGATTGATCGCATGATGCGCGATGCCGAATCGCACTCGGCTGATGACCAGCGCAAGCGCGACGAGATCGAAGCGCGCAATCGTCTGGATTCTCTGACCTATCAGGTCGAGAAGACCTTCACCGAGCACAAAGACAAATTGGATGCTTCGGCTGTGACAGAAGTCGAAGCGGCTCTGGCAGACGCAAAGAAGGCGACCGAAGAAGGTGGTGTAGAGCGCATGAACGAGGCTTTCAACACTCTGCAAACCGCGTCGCACAAAATCGCCGAAGCGCTCTATCAGCAGCAACCCAGTTCGACCGGCGGCGGCGATGATGCGGGAGCAGACGAGCAGGCTTCAGCAGCGGGCGCATCTTCAGGCCAGTCGTCGCAGGGTACGACCGGCGGCAGCGGCGGCGACGACAACGTGATTGACGCCGAATACGTTGACGTGGACGAGAACAAATAAAACAGTGACGAGTGGCAAGTGACGAGTGACAAGTTAAAACAAGAGCGCGTACCTGTTCGCCTGTCTTGTTCTTCTTCTTACTCGTCACTTGCCACTTGTCACTTGTCACTGTCTTTCAATGGCTAAGCAAGACTATTATCAGGTACTGGGCATCAAGCGTGACGCGAAGCCGGATGAGATCAAGAAGGCTTACCGGAGGCTGGCGCGCAAGCATCACCCGGATGTGAATCCGGGCGACAAATCCGCTGAAGAGCGTTTCAAGCTCATCACGGAGGCGCACGATGTGATCGGTGATGAAAAGAAGCGCAAGGTTTATGACCGCTTCGGCCAGTACTCGGACAATCTGGCCGAGGCCGCATCACGCGGCGCGACTCCCGGCAGCGGCGCTGGTGGTGGCCGCACTGCTCCGGGCTTCGACTTTGAAGGCTTTGACTGGGGCGCTGCCGGTGCGCCGGGCGCTGGCAGCACTAGCGGTGGCGGCTCAAGTTTCCGGGACATCTTCTCAGACCTCTTTGGCGGGTCAGCCGCTAAGCAAGAGCGCGAGCCGCCCCGTCCTCAACCAAAGCGCGGGAAAGACATAGAGATGCCGCTGGCGCTTTCCTTTGAGGAATCCATCACGGGGCTAATGACCAACATCACGGTCAATCGCTCCGAGCAATGCACGCGCTGCAACGGAGCGGGCGATACGGGTGGTTCAATCGTCACGTGTTCGACCTGCAAAGGCTCAGGCCAGGTGCAACGTGCGGGTGGGCGGCTTAAATTCTCGCAGGAATGTCCAGACTGCGGAGGCGCGGGCAAGCGTCGTCAACCCTGCTCACTGTGCAAAGGCAGCGGCCTCTTGCCGAAAAACGAAACGGTCAAGATACGCATTCCGGCGGGCGTTGATACAGGCTCGCGCGTGCGGATTGCGGGCAAAGGCGAAGGCGGGCGAATGGGCGCGCCTCCTGGCGACCTCTTCATTATCACCAACGTCGGGCGGCACAAACATTTCACGCGCAAGGGCGATAATATTTATGTGACCGTGCCGCTCACTGTGCCGGAAGCGGCGTTAGGGGCGAAGATCGAAGTCCCGACAGTTGAGGGCAAAGCGCAGCTACGCATTCCGCCCGGCACGCAATCGGGACAAAAGTTTCGGCTGCGCGAGCGCGGCGTGCCGAGTTTGAGAAACCCTCAGTTGCGCGGCGACCAGTTTGTCGAAGTGCAGATCACGCTACCCGATGTGATTTCGGAAGAGACCAAGGAACTCTTGAAACGTTACGCACAGCTCAATTCCGAGAACCCGCGTATCACTATGGGCTTGGAGTGAGCTAACCGTAAATCGGCAGATTTAACAGCGAAGTGAGAGAAGGCGGCAAATGAGCAACCCGGACATGAGTGACTCTGAGATTAAAGAGTTGATCCGCAACGCTGCCCACAATCTTGAACACTGGCGCGAAGAGGAAGCGAAGGCAAAGGGCGAGCGCGAGGCGATGCTCAAGCAGCTAAAAGAGAGCGAAAGATGGCAAACCCACGAGGACATTATCTCAGAAGCCAGAGGCCACGTGGATGAACTCGACGCCGAGTTGCGTAAACTTGCTGTTGACTATTATGAAATGACAGGAGCTAAGAAGCCGTATCCAGGGGTCGGGGTGCGCGTTGAGCTACAGCCCGCTTATGATAAGGCAAAAGCTAAAGCATGGGCGCTTGAGAATTTGCCCGAGGCTCTGGATTTAAACACGGCAGTTTTCGAGAAGCACGCTAAAGGCGTGAGAGACACACAATCGCTGCCTTTTGTGACTTTTAATGAATTGCCAAAGCCAACAATTTCTCCGAATCTTTCGTCATCGAAATCCGATGAAGAGTAATCGGGGAATTAATTTCTGCCTTCATAAGTTATGAAGCGAAAAGCTCATACATATACGATCAGCGCGGTGGCGACGCAGTACGAGATTCACCCGCAGACTTTGCGTCTCTACGAGCGCGAAGGGTTATTGAAGCCTTCGCGCTCGGAAGGCAACACGCGGCTTTACACGGATACTGATCTTGAGCGTCTTGAAGTCATCCTCTCTTTGACGCGCGATCTGGGAGTGAATCTGGCGGGTGTTGAAATCATCCTCAACATGCGCGAGAAGATGGACGCCATGCACCGCGAGTTTGAGCGCTTCTTTGAATACCTGCAAACTCACACCGAAGAGTTCGCGCATTTCACTGACGCTCCGCCTCCGCCCGAAGCCGGAGCGCTCATTCCAGCCTCGCACGCGACCGTGTTACGCCTTCGCCGCCGCTCTGTTACACGCAGGTAAATTCCCTGCTCCAATGCCTTGTGCTTGCTTCGCGCAGGATGCTACAGTTCGCCCGCTGTCTCCGTCATCAATATCTAATCAATTGTCAGTTTTGCACTGTCTAATCGGCGACAGCTTCTCGGACTCCCGCTGAATCGTTATCAAAGTTTCGGGTTAAACTTTTCCAGATGGTTCGCCTGTCATCTTTCATTCACGTTCCGTTAAAGAGGGCGTGCGACGGGCTACTTCGCACCTGACAAGGAGAGCGTTCCGCTTATGAATCGCAAGCCCTCGCACCTTTTTTCGATGGGAGCGCGTCTCTCGATTTTACTGCTGGCGTTCGTCGCCATGTCGGAGCTTGTGCCCGCAATCGCTCACGCTCAAGACCTCGACAACGTGACCATCAGCGGGCGCGTTGCTGACCAGAACGGCGCGATCATTCCAAATGCTTCCGTGACGGCGCTGCTCGTCAAAACCAATGTCGAGCGCACCGTCGTTGCCGACGACGAGGGGCGCTACCGGATCATCGAGCTTGAGCCGGGCGAGTACACAGTGCGTGTCGCAACGGCGGGTTTTGCGACGGAAGAGAAAACGAATCTCGTGACCATCGCCGGACAGAATGTCCAACTCAACTTCACGCTTCGCCCGGCAGACGTGACAGCCGAGCAGGTCATCGTCAACGAAGCCGAAACACCGGCGATTGACACGACGCGCACAATCGTCGGTGGAACTGTCACCACGGAAGAAATCGAAGCCCTGCCCAACTCTTCGCGCTCGCCGCTAGATTTGATCTTCACGCTCGGCGGCGTCACGGAAGAACCGCTCTCGACGCGCGACCTTGCCGAAGACAGGAACACCAATCCGAGCAACACGCCGGAAGAAGCAGGCTCGTTTGCGCTTTCTGGCGGGCCTGCTTACTCGAACAACATCACGATTGACGGCCTCGACAACAATGACGACCGCGCCGCGCGCGAGCGGTTCCAGCCTTCGATTGAAGCCGTCGAAGAAGTGCAGATCATCACGAATCAGTTTTCGGCGGAATACGGTCGAGCGAGCGGCGGGCGCATCAACATCCGCACGCGCGGCGGGTCGAATAATTATCGCGGGCGCGCCTTCGCCTTCTACCGCAACGACATCTTTAATTCCAACACGGTGCGAAACACGTCTCTCGGTCTGCCGCGCCTTCCGTTTGAACAGCGCAATCCGGGCTTTACCTTTAGCGGCCCCGTCAGGCTGCCACTTTACGACGGGCGCAAGCGAACCTTCTTCTTCACGGCTTACGAGTACGACACCATCCTCGACACGGCGACGATAGACACGCTCGTGCCCAACACACAGAATCCCCTCTTTGATATTCCAGCGCCGACCTTAATTGATCCACGTCGCCTCTCTGAAGGGATTTCGCCGTTTGTTTCGAGCATCAGTACGCCCGTCAAAAACCACATCTTCACGGCGCGCATAGATCACAAGTTTTCAGATTTGCACAACGGCTCACTGCTTTATCAACTGGGTCGCCAGAATAATTTGCGCCAGTTTGGAGGCGGCAATCGTCTCGCCGAAAGTTTGCTCGGCAGAACGCGCAACACGGATGCCATCTCTTATTCTGACAACCTCGTCTTCTCGCCGACAATTGTTAATCAAGCGCGCGTTCAGTATTCGCGCCTGACTCCCGCTATTTCTGCGAGCGGAGGACGCCGCCCCGTCGTCTTGATTACCTTGAACGATCCGCTTCCGACAGGCGATCCAGACGAGCGCTCAGGCACGCTCGTCGCGGGTTCTTCGACTACCGGCGCAACCGACCGCCGCGAGACTCGTTTTCAGGCACAAGATACTTTGTCATGGATCGTCGGCTCGCACTCTCTGAAATTCGGTGGAGACTTCCAGCACATTCGCTCGACATTCATAGACCTTTCGGATGTCTCCGGCACGTTCAGCTTCTCAAGCGCCGCAGACTTCCTGGCGAATACGCCGAGCCGCTTTCGCCAGAATTTCCAGACCGAGTCTGAGCAGCAAAATACCTACTTCGGCTTTTTCGTGCAGGACGAGTGGCGCTTAAAACCGAACCTGACGATGAGCTACGGCTTGCGCTATGAGAACGAATCAATCATCCGCGACCGTAATAACTTCGGACCGCGCTTCGCTCTCGCCTACGATCCTTTCAAAACAGGCAAGACCGTGATCCGCCTCGGCGCAGGAATTTTTTACAACCGTGCTCTCTTAAGAACGATTGACGATTTCACGCTCGGCCAGCAACAACGTTTCTTTGACACGAACGACCTACGCGACCCCGTGACGGGCAGGCTTCAGAGCACCGCACAGAGACGCGCTTTCATCGCCGCCAATCTGCGCTTTCCCCAGGTCTTGACGTCGGACTCCAGTATCGTCCAACGGTTCGGTGCGCTTAACACGAGCTTTTCGCGCCAACTCGATCCTGATCTGCGAATCCCTGAAAGCTATCAGGCCAACGTCGGCTTCGAGCGCGAGATAAATCGCTCGTTCGTCTTCGAGGCCAACTACACCTACAATCGCGGGCTTCATCTCATGCGAGAATTCAACGCCAATGCTCCCCGATTGCCCTCTGGCTTCAGGAGCATCAGCGATTATCTTCTCTCGCGCGACTTCCCGAATTTTGAGCCATGTCCAGGTTGCCCGCGCCCGCTCTACGACGTTTCCACCGCCGGAGACCTCGTGCGCTTCACGACATCTGCGGCAAGCCCCACAGACCCGAACAACCCAAACGCCATCGGGCGCATACTTGAGTTCGGCGTTCCCATCTCCATTTTCAATCTCAACAGCATCAGCTCGACCTCGACGCTCGAAGTCGCGCTCGACGCTCTAAACGCGCTCCGCCCCGACCCGACGCGCGCGCAAGTCGAACAGCTCGCTTCAATCGGCAACACTTTCTATCACGGATTGACGCTTGAGCTGCGCCGCCGCTTTCGTCGCAGCAAGACCGGCCTCGGCTTTTCTTTCCGCGCCGCCTACACCCTTTCGCGCCTGATTGACGATGGCATCGTTAACACTTCGAGCGCGCTCACGGTCGGCGACTTTCGCGCTGAGCGTTCGCGCAGCCTACTCGACCGCCGGCATCGTTTCGTCTTTTCAGGAACATTCGACACGCCGTCATGGCTCGGACGTCTCCGTCTTTCGCCCATCCTGCGTCTCGCTTCGAGCGCTCCCTTCAACATCTCCGTCGGAGGCCTCGACCGCAACCTTGATGACGTAGGCAATGACCGTCCCATCTTCACGGGCGATCTCTCACTGCTTCGCTCACGTGAGCCGGGCGCGCCGCTCAATTCCGCGCTGCTCTCGGCCTTCACACTGCCGACCATCGGTCAAACGGGAAACCTGCCGCGCAATGCCGGTCTCGGGCCAGGTCAATTTTTTCTCGACATCAATATCACGCGCGAGTTCAGGTTAACAGAGCGCCTGCGCCTGCGCCCCGTCATCGAGATTGACAACGTCCTGAACAAAACCGTCTTCAGCTTCGGCACGGAGTTCATCAACTTCACCGGCCTCAGCCCGACGGCGACACCCGAACAGCGACAGGCTTTTCTGGATTCCTTCCTCGTTCCGACGCGCACGCTGCGGCAGCGTCAGATTCGGATCGGAATTCGTTTCGATTTCTGAGCGATTGAAAGTAGATGGGTAAAGCGAAGAAAAGCCGCTCCCATTTTGAGAGCGGCTTTTCAGTTTCACTTGTCGCTTGCGGGGTGAGACTTGACGCGGAAACCTGGCGCAACCTGCGTATTCGTTTCCGGTTTTGATTGTGTGCGGCGCGCTTCCTTACTTTCCAGCAACGCACGCCGACAACGAGCGCGCGAGCGATCTATGCGCCGCTTCATCCACGAACTCATAACTACACCTCAGACACCTTATACGGATAAGTATCTAGAAACGCTTCGATCACGCTCGGGTCAAACTGTTTGCCTTCGCACTTGCGAAGCTCTGCGGCGGCGGTCTCATGGCTGAGCGCCTTGCGATAGGGACGATCAGAGACCATCGCGTCGTAAGTGTCCGCCACCTGAACGATGCGCGCCATCAAGGGGATGTCCGAGCCTCCGAGCTTGTGCGGGTAGCCGCGCCCGTCCCAGCGCTCGTGGTGATGCTGCGTGCGGACGCGAAGCTCAGCCGGAAGGTTGAAGTACGAAGCCAGCAGCGCACCAAAGCTCGGGTGCTTGTGAAGAATGAAAAGCTCCGTTGGCGTCGGCTTGCGCGGGCGATTCAAGACAGCTTCGGGCACGAGTATCTTGCCGACATCATGCAGCACGGCGGCGTAACAAAGCTGCTTCAACCGCGCATCATCGAAACCAAAGGCACGCCCGATGGAACGCGAGACACGCGACACGCGGACGCTGTGATAATAGGTCTCAGGGCGGTCGCGCTTGAGTCGTTTGACCAGCGCCTCAGTCCCGTCCGTCTTATGAAGGCGACCGATTGTTTTCAGGCGCTGCAAAAGGCGCGTTAGATGATTAGCCCAACTACTGCTCACCAGTTTAATGGTCGCGGTGTTAGAGGCCTCCAACGTCATTTGATCGTACATGCTTCGGCTCCTCCAAAAATAAGTCGAACAAAAACTAATCCGACGGGGGTGAAATTCGTGACCTGTGACGGAGAGTCTCACGAGGGTTAATTTATTAACCTCTGTGGCTTCTCGACTACCT
>JACCVS010000723.1 GCA_013698055.1 Acidobacteriota bacterium | reverse complement strand
CTAGAAACGGCACGTCGTATTGATCCGCCAGCTTCTGGCCTCCGCCTTCGCCAAATATATTATACCGCACGCCCGTGTCCGGCGCGACGAAATAGCTCATGTTTTCGACCACGCCGAGGACGGGGACAGACACCGTCTCAAACATGCGTAGTGCGCGCCTGACATCCATTACAGCGACTTCCTGCGGCGTCGTTACCAGCACCGCGCCCTGCACGGGGACAAGCTGCGCCAGACTTAGTTGCACGTCGCCCGTTCCGGGTGGCATGTCAACAATCAGATAATCAAGCTCGCCCCATTTCACATCCGTCAGAAATTGCTTGACCAGACCGTGCAAAATCGGCCCGCGCACGATCATCGGCTTATCGCCCGGCTGAAGGATTGCCATTGACATCAACTTGACGCCATAAGCCTCTACGGGCAGCAGCCTGCCGTCTTCAACTTCGGGTCGAGCCTCGCCTGCGCCGAGCATCAGAGGCACGTTCGGGCCATAAACGTCCATGTCCATTAACCCGACGCGAGCGCCGTCCAGAGCGAGCGAAACCGAGAGATTGACCGCGACAGTGGATTTACCGACGCCACCCTTGCCCGACGAGACAGCGACGATGTTACGCACGCACGGCATCGTCACCTTGTCGCCCAAGCCCCTGCCTTTTGGCACTTCCGCATCCATCGTCACGTTGACCGAAGCAACGCCCGGCAACGCCCCGACGAACTCTCTGGCTGCGCTTTCCATCTCTTCTTTGACAGGGCAGGCAGGCGTCGTCAAGACGATGCGAAACGACACCTCAGCGCCTTCGATCTTCAAATCCTTGATAAAGCCGAGCGTCACGATGTCCTTGTGCAAATCAGGGTCTTTGATCTGCCGCAGGGCATCGAGCACACTTTGTTCCGATATTTGAGTCATAAATAAGTATCTTAATCTTAGTCGCCAACTCCGAGCGTAAACGATATACTCTAAAGTAACATGATTTGAAGTAATTATGCCGGAAATGAGCGGTTTTGTCATTTCACCGGATTCAGCCAACTATCGCTTCCGGGTATATGAGATGAAGCGTGTTTCTGAATGCGCCGCTCGCGCGGCGAGAAAAATAATAAATCCTTCCGCTGCTTCTCCTCCGGCGTTGTGTATACCTAATGAGTCAGAGATAGATAAAGCTCTTTTGCACCCGTGCGGAGCAGTGAACCTGAATCTAAGCAGGGGTGCTAAAGATTAATTGTTCAGCGTCGCTGAGGATGTTACTGTCATATATTAAGGCGACACACGACAAAGTTAGTTTACCTCAGGCATTTGAAACATAACATTTTACGACTTATAGAGAGACCAGCTACACTTCTTCGCTTTCCAACCCAATTTTAAAGCAGTTTACTGTTGATTGACTTGCCACTCTTATTGGCGTAAAACCAGCCTGTCGGCACAAAATTGCCCCCAACGAAGTTACCCCTACGCTCAAGATAAAGCGACGTGGCTTGCCTGTATTAAGGCAGGACCAATCACGAAAGAGGAGAATGTTGACTATGAAATCCTTTAACCTGTCCATAATGATAAGGGCATCCCTGTTAATCATCGGTTTAGCCTTTATGCCGTTGGCAGCGACCGTATCGGCACAAAACAATTCACAGACGACCACAGCGCCAACCAGCCAACCTGCTCAGGGAGGCGGTGGCAGCGCCAGCACACAGACTACGAAGACGACAACGCAAACCAAGACGACGTGGTTAGACCCATTCTGGCTCATCCTGGGCGGGGTTGCCCTGCTGGCAATAATACTCATAGCCGTCTTAGCTTCACGCAGGGGCGGGCGTGATCGGACGGCGGTCGTTCATGAGCGTGAAACCGTCATTAAGAAAGAGTAGTTGGAAAGCAATCAGCGACCTGATAATCCGACTGTTGAGCACTTTTAATTTGCTAAAGAAACTGCCAATTATAAGGTGCCCAACAGTCGGTGGTGTTCTCGGGCGATAAGAAATAAAATTGACGCCACTAACTTTTTTGTGAGTTTCATCAGTTTTCTCCTTAGATTTGAGGTTAGCTACATAATGCCGCGATAGTTTAGTTCCTCTGGTATCTTACACCAACAGAAGGTATCCAACTACTATTACACCTACTAATCGCCGCCACAGATTACCCCATTTCGCAGCATAGGCCAGCGCCAAACAAAAGCTTAAAAACCGCAAGCCCGACGGTCTGCGAAAAGCGCGTGATCCGGTGCAAAGCAACTCAAACGCCTACACCTGTTTTTGACAAACGAAGAGCCGCGAAGTTACGCTTCTGCCCGATTCTTCGCGCGAAAATTCTATCTACGCAATGCCATATTATCCCGACCGCATCAACGAGCATTTCCTGAATCCGCGCAACGTCGGCGAGGCGCGGGAAGCTAATGCTGTCGGACAAGCCGGGTCGCTCACCTGCGGCGCGATCCTGCGCCTGTCGCTGAAGATTGATGCCCGACAGCAACGCATCACCGAGGCAAAATTCAAGACCGTCGGTTGTGGAGTTCTCATTGCTTCCGCTTCTGTCCTGACAGAGACGATTCAGGAGATGGCAATCAGCAGAGCGGCCACGCTCGGGGAAAGCGCCATCACCGACTGGTTCGAAGATTTGCCACCCGATAAAAAGCACTGCCCTGCGCTTTGCCGCGAAGCGCTCCTTGCGGCTCTGATGAATTATCACAATGCAAAGCGCGAAGAGTGGGCGGGCGATGAGGCATTGATCTGCACCTGCTTCTGCGTATCGGAAAAGACAATCGAGCAAGTGATCGAGGCGCGCTCGCTCCATACGATTGAGCAGGTGACGCGCGCCTGCCACGCTGGCGGCGGTTGTCAATCATGTCACCCGCTCATCATGGACATCCTCGATGATTACTGGCGAACCGTCGAGGCTCAAAGTATGCATTTAGAGACAGGCAAATCATGAAATGAAAGAAATCGTTTACCTCGATAACAACGCGACCACGCGCGTCGCGCCCGAAGTTTTTGAAGCCATGCGTCCGTACCTCACAGAAGCGTATGGCAATCCGTCTTCGGCGCATACGTTCGGGAGAGAAATGCGACGCAGCGTTGAGCGGGCGCGCGAGCAGGTCGCAGAACTATTAAGCGCGGCAGACGCTTCGGAGATCGTCTTCACCTCTTGCGGTTCTGAGTCCGACAACTGGGCGATTCGCGGCGTGCTCGAAGAGCGTCCTGACAAGCGTCATCTCGTCACCACCCGCGTCGAGCATGAAGCCGTGAGAAACCTGTGCGAGAAGTTAGAGAAAAACGGTTATGAAGTTACATGGCTCGATGTTGATAAAGAAGGCTTGCTTAACTTGGAAGATTTGCGCGCCGCGCTTCGTCCCGGCACGGCTGTAGTCTCCGTGATGCTGGCGAACAACGAAACGGGCGTGCTCTTTCCGATTGAAGAGATCGGAAAAATAGTGCGCGAGCATTCGGAAGCTGTCTTTCATGTTGACGGCGTGCAGGCCGTCGGCAAGATTCCGATTGATCTTCGCAACACACACGTTGATTTGTTCGCCCTCTCCGGCCACAAGTTTCATGCGCCGAAAGGCGTCGGCGCGCTCTACATTCGCAGCGGCGTGAAGCTCGCGCCATATCTCATCGGCGGCGGTCAGGAGCGCGGGAGGCGCGCGGGAACGGAAAGCCTGCCGTACATCGTCGCCCTTGGCGCAGCATCGGAGCTTGCGAGAAACTTTGACGGGCACACCAATATTCGCAATCTGCGCGACCATCTGGAAGACACGATTCTCGCCACAATTCCCAACACGCGATTGAACGGCACGAGCGACCGCGAGCGTCGTCTGCCGAACACGACAAACATCTCCTTCGAACACATCGAAGGCGAGAGCATCCTCGCTCGTCTGGATGAAGCGGGCATCTGCGTTTCGACCGGCTCGGCCTGCAATGCGGAATCGCACGTCTCTTCTGCTGTCTTGCGCGCGATGAACGTGCCCTACACACTGGCTCAAGGCTCAATCCGCTTCTCGCTGGGGCGCTACAACATTGAGAGCGAGATTAACCATATGCTCGCCCGGTTGCCCGGCATCATTTCTCAACTCGTAGAGATGTCGCCAGACATAAAGCGGTAAATGATCAATGGTCAACGAAAGAAGGCTGTTTCCATTACCATTGACCATTTACTATTTGCCGGCCTTTGCTGTTACAATTTGAATTCGGTCAAGACCACAAGATTTTCCACCAGAGATGGAGCATCCCTGATGTCAGCCGAACACCCCGCCACGCAAAAGAGCGAGCCGCAGACGCCTGCGGACAAAACGGACGCACCCCGCCGCGCGCGCCAGGATAGCGTCACGCTTCTCGAAACGAATGACTTCTTCTGCGTCCGCCGAAACACACCTTTATCCGAAGCCATTGAACAGATGAAAAAGGACGAGGGCGGCTGCGTCATCGTTTGCGAAGAAGCAGGCGGTATCGTCGGCATCTTCACTGAGCGTGACCTGCTCAACAAGATCGTCGGCCAGCAAATTGACTTGGAGTCTCCAGTCCGCGAGTGGATGTCTCCGGCGGTTGAAACGCTTACCACTGACGCGACGATTGGCGACGCCGTGCGCGTCATGGATGAGAAGGGGTATCGCAACATTCCTCTGGTCAAAGATGGTCAGCTTGTTGGCTCGATCTCCGTCTTCGATATCATCACTTACCTGGCCGAAAGCTACCCGAAAGAGACAATGAATTTGCCGCCCGTCCCGGCCCAAGTCATGGACACACCCGAAGGAGGGTGAAGAGCAGGGATGAGGGATGAGGGATGAGGGATGAAGTAAAGACAAATGCCTTGCAGGTTCATTCGCACTTACCCGTTACCGAACAACTCCCATTAGCAAAGAGGATACGAATAAAGTAATGAGCACTGTTATCGAAAACCCCGTTGAGCAAGATAAGAATCTGGAAGAGTTGGAGACCGTCACAATTCGCTTTGCCGGAGATTCCGGCGATGGGATGCAATTGACGGGCACGCAGTTTACGAACACATCGGCGGTGGTCGGCAACGACATCTCGACGCTGCCGGATTTCCCCGCAGAGATTCGCGCCCCTGCCGGAAGTCTTCCCGGTGTCTCCGGCTTTCAGCTTAATTTTTCCAGCCAGGGCATACGCACGCCCGGCGACGAGCCGAACGTGCTGATTGCCATGAACCCGGCAGCGCTCAAAGTCAATCTCTCCGATCTGGAAGATGGCGGCACGCTCATCATCAACACGGATGAGTTTACGAAAGGCAATCTTGAGCACGCGGCGTATACATCGAACCCGCTCGAAGACGATTCGCTCAAAGGCTATCGCGTCCATAAACTCCCGATCACGACGCTCAACATGAACGCGCTCAAGGGCAACGTCCAGCTATCGCGCAAGGAGATGGATCGCTGCAAGAACTTCTTCGCGCTCGGCGTACTCTACTGGCTTTACGACCGCCCGATGGAGCAGACCGTCAAATGGATTCATGACAAGTTTGCGAAAAACCCCGAGGTGTTGAAGGCAAACGAAATCGCGCTCAAGACTGGCTACAACTTCGCCGACACCACCGAAGTTTTCACGACGCACTTCACGATTAAGAAAGCGCAGATTGCTCCGGGCAAGTACCGCAAGATCACCGGCAATGAAGCGACTGCCATTGGCTTCATTGCCGCTTCTCAACTGTCTGGTCGCCCGCTCTTCTACGGCTCATACCCGATTACGCCCGCGTCCGACATTCTCCACGAGTTGGCCCGCCACAAGAATTTTGGCGTCAAGACGTTTCAGGCCGAAGACGAAATCGCTGCCGTCTGCTCGGCCATCGGCGCGAGCTTCGCCGGACAGATCGGCCTGACGGGCACATCCGGCCCCGGCGT
>JACCVS010000555.1 GCA_013698055.1 Acidobacteriota bacterium | reverse complement strand
TCAAACTCCGACGCCAGCGCCTGCTGCCTCCCCGTCACCTGTTTCTGTTGCCCCTGAAACCAAATCCCCTTCGGAATCCACGACTGCCACGACCGTTCCGGCGACAAATGCTGCCTCGCCGCAAACGGCCAATGCTCCCGCTGTTGCCGCTGCCACGGTCGCGGGGATCACGCTTCCGCCGGAGAAATCCAATCCGTTGCGTATTCCGAAGTTTGATACGAAGCCAGTCATTGACGGAAAACTCGATGACGCCGTTTGGCAGAACGCCGTTGTACTGAAAGATTTCTACCAGATTGATCCCGGCGATAACACTCCGCCGCTCAAGCCGACCGAAGTCCTACTCGGTTACGATCCAAAGTTTCTCTACATTGCCTTTCGCTGCTTCGACGAACCGGATAAGGTGCGCGCAACGGTGGCCAAGCGCGACAGCATTTTCAGTGATGATTACGTCGGATTCTATCTCGATACTTTCAACGACCAGCGCAAAGCCTTCGAGGCGTTCTTCAACCCGCTCGGCATTCAGGCCGACGGTGTTTTGACCGAAGGGCGCGGCGAGGATTTCAGCGTTGACTGGGTGATGGAATCAAAAGGCCTTATCAATCAGGAAGGCTATATCGTCGAGATCGCCATACCTTTCAAATCGCTGCGCTACGCCGTGGGTAAAGATAAGCTCTGGGGCGCGCATTTTTTCCGCCGCATCAAACGTAACAATAACGAGCTTGACTCCTGGATGCCTTTCTCGCGCAGCAATTCGAGCAATCTTAATCAGGCCGGGCATCTAACTGGTCTCGAAGGCATCTTAACCGAGCGCACGATTGAATTGATTCCTTCCCTGACGATCTCAGAAACAGGTCGAAGTGTACGCTCAATTGCTCCCCCGGTCGGCGTGCCCGATCCCGGTCGAATCGTCAACCAACCAATTGAGCTTGAACCAGGGTTAACGGCAAAATTCGGCATCTCGCCGACCGCCACGCTCGATCTTGCATTGAATCCGGATTTCGCGCAGGTCGAGGCCGATCAAATCGTCGTTACCACCAATCAACGCTTTCCCATCTTCTTCCCGGAAAAGCGCCCCTTCTTCCTCGAAGGCATTGACATCTTCCGAACACCCATTCTGGCCGTGCATACGCGCGCCATCGTTGACCCGGATATCGCTCTGAAATTTTCCGGCAAGGAAGGCCGCAACACCTTTGGGATTATGGTGGCGAGTGACAACGGGCCGGGGAATTTTAGCCTCGACGAGCGCGGGGCACTTAACAATTGTCGCGACCGAAGGCTCGTTAATCCGTTGGTCATCTGCAACAGCGAACGCTTCGTTGATAAAAATGCTTATATCGGTGTGCTGCGCCTGAAGCGTGACATCGGCAAAGGCGAGAGCACAATTGGAATGCTCGCCACCACCTACAACTTCATCGAGAAGCATAATCAGTTGGGCGGCGTGGATGGACGCTTTCGGATTAACAAGCAGACGACCTTCGACATTCAACTTCTCGGCACGACTTCAAGGAATTTCTTTTACGACCCCGTGCTCGATGAAACTCGATACCGGACGGGCAACGGCTTCGCTTATTCGACGACCTACGACGTTTCTGGCAGGAACTGGGGCTGGCAGTTATACGGGGAAGGCTATACACGCGATTACCGCGCGGACGTAGGGTTTTTCGGTCGCCGCGACACCAACTTCAATAGCTTCTTCCTGCGCTACAATACCGATCCGAAGCCGAAGGCGAAAATCCTCAGCACGCATTATCACAATTTTAGTTGGATCGGCTACGACTTTCAGGGAAGAATTCAGAACTGGGAGAGCGAGTTTTACGTCGAGTGGAGACTCCCGCGCAACTCGCGGTTCAGTCTCGCGTGGGAACCCGCTTACGAGCGCGTTCTCGAAGAAGAGTTCGGACCGAAGCGCAATGCGACTCGTCAAGGAGCCTTTTTCGGGGAGGATGATGAGCGCTCGGTGCGGAAGAACCATTTCTTCATCTCGGGTGGCTCGCAGTACAACAAGAAGATTCAGTTCAATGGCCGCGCCGTGTGGCGGTTGAACCATCTTGATCTGGACTTTGGCGGAGGGCGTCGTTTCCCGCGGGTCAGTCCGGCAGCGCAACTCTTGGGTAATAATGCCCCGCTCGACCCGGGAGCGGGAAACCTTTTCGAGTTCAGTGGCGGCGTCACTTACCAGCCGACCAACGAACTAAAGATGTCCCTGAATCTCGTCAAGAACCGTCTGGTGCGTAAAGACACCGGGCGCACCGCGTTCGATACGAATATTTTTACCCTGCGAACGACTTACCAGTTCTCGCCTTTCACTTTCGCACGGGCGATAGTTGATTACAACACGCTGAACCAGCGGGCGCGTGGGCAGTTTCTTCTGGGCTGGACGCCGAATCCCGGCACAGCCTTCTTCGTCGGCTATAACGACGACCTCAATTATGGCTTCAATTCCATCAGCAGGGAATTAGTTCCAGGCTTCCGCCGCAACGGTCGAACATTCTTCATCAAGATGTCTTATCTGTTCAGGCGCAGTATTTGAAAAAAGGTAAGACGAAGCAAATCCAAAGCCCAAAGTCCAATGTCCAAAGTCAGAACCGCGCTCGTGACTTTGGACATTGGACTTTGGGCTTTGGACTCGTCTTGATGCTTTACTGAAAGACCCGCTCGACAGGAACGATGACAACGTCTTCCGGCTTAACATTGATCCGGTAGTTCATCATCACCTTGTCCTCGTTAAGTATCTCGTCAGGCTTCGGGGCGTTGTATTTGATGGGTGAAGGATTGTTCTTGATGATGG
>JACCVS010000552.1 GCA_013698055.1 Acidobacteriota bacterium | reverse complement strand
CATAAATCGAGTGCAAAGTGTCGAACGAGCAGACGAAATTTAGGCTCTGCGATTCGTGAACGGCGATAATAGCGGTTTAGCCTTTGCACGTCAGAAGTTTAGCACCCGTCAAAATGTGCTTAACTTCATCAGACCCTTGCTTTTTGCATGCTACCCTCGCATACCGATGTGGCTCCGGTCTGAGGACCACTATGTAGAGCAGGTCACTGGAAATCAGTAGATATCCGAGCGTTATTAATATTCCGTCTTGAGGTGTTCGCAAACAAAGAATATGACCCCAAGTAGAGTCCTTCAGAAGTTACGAGCCGGCGATTTCGTCATCACTGCAAGCGTAAATCGAATTGCAGAGCCATGGTTAACCGAAATGATCGGGCGCATTGGCTTTGATGTGATCTGGTTCGATATGGAGCACAGGGCTTTCGGATACGACAAAATTGACAGCCTTTCGCTCGCCTGTCGTGCGACCGGGATAGATCTCATGGTGCGTGTGCTCAAGACCGGGTACACCAGCCCGATGCGGGCGCTGGAGTTTGGAGCCAACGGCATCATGGTTCCGCATATTTTGAGTACAGAGGAAGCACGGCAATGGGTAGACTGGGTACGCTTCCCGCCTCTCGGACGCCGCGGATTCGACGGCGCGGGCGCAGATGCCGATTACGCTCTAACCGACGCCAAAGAATATTTGTCCAAAGCCAATGATGAGGTCTTCCTAGCCTTACAGGTCGAAGACAAAGAGTGTGTTGAGTGTGTGGAAGAGATTGCTGCACTCCCGGGCGTTGACCTGTTGTTTGTGGGGCCTGGGGACTTGAGCATCAGTTATGGCGTGCCATTTGAATTCGACCACCCCCTCGTACAATCAGCGATTGATCGCGTCGCTTCGGCTGCGCAAAAGTCGGGTAAGTGGTGGGGCATCCCAACCGGCTCTCCAGAGCAAGCACAATCGGCCCTCGACCGCGGAGCACGTTTGATCACCGCTGGTAACGATCACGCATTGCTCCTGCGGGGTTTTCAGCAGGCCTTCGAGGAGTTTAATCAGATTCGGGTGAGGTCCTGAAGAACACCTCCACCCGGACCCTGCCGTATATGCAAACTAAATCCTTTAATTGGCCTCTCATCGCGATCCTGACCTCTATTGGGGCGCTCAATTATTGTGATCGCCTTGCGATTTCGGCAGTCTTTCCTCTGCTCAGAGCCGACCTGGGTGCTTCCGATGTGATGCTGGGAACGATTGCTTCTGCTTTTCTGTGGAGCTATGCAATCGGATCGCCGATTGTCGGATGGATTGCAGACCACATATCGCGAACCCGCATGGTGCAGATCAGCTTGATCGCCTGGAGTTTGGTCACTATGGCGACCGGTTTGACGCATAGCGCCAATCAGTTGATAGTGATAAGGGTCCTGTTGGGGCTGGCCGAATGCGCGTATATACCGGCGGCAGTCGGTCTGCTGGCCGACCACCATGGCTCTCGACAACGGGGGAGAGCCATCAGCATCCATACTGCTGGACTCGGCATCGGAGCGGTCGCCGGCTCCACCCTGGCAGGCTTTTTGGGCCAACGTTATGGGTGGCGGAGCACATTCCTGATACTCGGTGCGGCGGGACTTCTTCTATCGGTTATCGCCGCCATCGTCTTGCGCGGTAAAGATCAGCCAGTATCAGGCACGAGTTCGATCGCCATGCAGGAACCCCTGGAAACAGGCGGCATTCTGCGAGCACTTCTCCGCGTTCCCAGCTACTGGGTGCTTCTCGTGCAAAGCATGATTCTGTCGATTGGTATCTGGATTTTTCTGAATTGGCTCCCGCTCTATTTTACCGAGAGCTTTGGGATGAGCCTCGCGGGTGCTGCCTTCTACGGCGCAGCCCTGCTGGAGTTTCCGCTCCTTTTCGGAGTGGTTGCGGGAGGTTATATCTCGGATGCTGTGGCCCGACGAAGCAGTGCGGGACGCATGCTGGTGCAGATGATCTGCTATGTCATAGCCTCTGTGCTGCTGCTTGTGTTCACGGGAAACTTTACCTTTGCACTGGTGGCGGCTGCCCTTCTCGGATTCTCGCTGATGCGCTCTTTTGCGGTTGCCAACGAAAGTCCATTGCTTTGTGATTTGTTGCCTTCCAAGCAACGCTCAACAGCGATCGGCCTCATGAATTCCGCCAACACCTTTGCCGGAGGAATCGGTGTGTTTGGAGCAGGTGTTTTGAAGAGTAATTTCGGACTCAGCGCTATCTTTGCAAGTGTGTCCGGGATTCTTCTCATAGCTGCCGCCGTAAACGCCTTTGGGTATTTCTTTCTCTTGCCACGCGATCTGCAACGCCGTGCTGATAAAATTCCTGAGGAAGTAAAGATATGATTAATAACCCGAGCCGTCGGGAGTTTATGATTGGCGCCTTGTTAATCGGAGCCGCACCCGTCTTGTGGTCTCTCGACCAGCCAACTCCGCGAATCTACAAGCTGGCGCAATGGCGCTCACAGAAGAAATTGAGGGCA
>JACCVS010000663.1 GCA_013698055.1 Acidobacteriota bacterium | reverse complement strand
ATCACCAACTACAACAACTTCTACGAATTCACGACCGATAAGCGCGGCGTGGCGAGTGCGGCGAAGAATTTCGTGACACGTCCGTGGACAGTCGCGGTCGAAGGTCTCGTCAACAAGCCGAAGATTTTCGACCTCGACGAACTCTTAAAAATCGCGCCGCTCGAAGAACGCATCTATCGCCTGCGCTGCGTCGAAGGCTGGTCAATGGTCATTCCCTGGGTCGGCTTTTCGCTTAACAAATTGCTTGATGCAGTCGAGCCGAACTCTTCCGCGCGCTTCGTCCAGTTCGAGACTCTCTTCGACCCGAAACGAATGCCCGGCCAGAACAGCGGCTCGCTCGATTGGCCTTATGTCGAAGGCTTGCGGATGGACGAAGCGATGCACCCGTTGACGATTCTCGCGAGTGGGCTTTACGGCGAGGCGATGCCGCCGCAGGACGGCGCACCCATCCGGCTCGTCATCCCGTGGAAGTACGGCTTCAAGAGCATCAAATCAATTGTCAAGATTCGTCTCGTCAGCAATCAACCTGCCACTACCTGGAACGGCTACGCATCACGCGAGTACGGCTTTTACTCAAACGTTAATCCGAGCGTTAACCATCCGCGTTGGAGTCAGGCGCGCGAGACGCGCATCGGCGAGTATGGAAAGCGCGACACCTTGATGTTCAATGGCTATACGGAACAGGTCGGGCAGTTGTATGCGGGGATGGATTTGCGAGTCGATTTCTAGGCGAGACAGGACGCGATGAAAGAAATCAAGTTTTACAAAGTCGCCATCTTCATCAACTGCCTCGTGCCGCTCGTCCTGATGGCCTGGGACTGGTATCACAACAAGCTCGGGGCTAACCCCGTGGAGTTTTTCACGAGGACGACGGGAATGCTGACGCTCGTCTTCCTCCTGATCTCTCTCGCTGTCACGCCGCTCAGAAAAATTACCAGTATCCAATGGCTTATCCAGTTTCGCCGGATGCTCGGACTCTACGCCTTCTTTTATGGCTTCCTGCATCTGCTGACTTACATCTGGTTCGACCGCACGTTCAGCATCAAAGGCACCATTGATGACATCTACGCGCGTCCTTTCATCGCCGTCGGGATGCTCAGCTTCTTTCTGATGGTTCCGCTCGCGATTACCTCGACCAAAGGCTGGATCAAGCGGCTGGGCGGAAAGCGTTGGGCGCGCCTGCATAAGCTCGTTTATCTGACTGCCATCGGCGGCGTGATTCACTTCTGGATGCTGGTCAAGTCTGATACGAGATTGCCCATCAGATTCGCCTTCGTGCTCGCCATCCTGCTCGGCTCGCGCATCGTCATCAAAAATCTCAAGCAGAAAACTCCGACGAGAACGCTCATTCCACCGACGCGAGAGCAAAACTAAACCGTAAGATCGTTGCAACTTCATCGCAACCAGACAAGCGCGCTTTGAATGTATCGTAGCGAGCAATTCATGATTCTCCTTCAATCTTAAACGAGTGAAGGCAAAGAAAGCGCCGGGTTTGGGGGAATCCGGCGCTTTCTTTTATCTTTAGACCGTTTGTCTTCTTCAGCCCATTTAATTCTCGCGGCTTCTCGGCTCATCCGTTTCCCCCAGCAACTCAACCGCATTCAGGACGCGCAAGGTATTGCGGTTGATATGTACGCCGAGGGCTACCAGACCGAGCGCGAGGATCGAGTAGATGGCAATTGTCGTCAACAAAAGAAGGACATGCATTCGGTTGGAGAAATCTGCAAGCAGCAGGAATCCGGCGAGGAAGAAGACTTCGATGATGGCAGCCCCGAAGAATGTAACTTTGTAGTTGCGCTCGCTGCGGTCAATGCGGTCGAGCGCCGTCTTGCGAACTGAATTGATGTTGTTTACGTTCGACATTTCAAACCTCCGTCTGGCTTCATTGTGATTAAGAACCTGTTTGACCTGGCTAGCCCGAAACAAGCTCAGCGAAAAATCCTGTATAGGACGGCTGGAATCAGAACGAGCGCTTCGATGACCGCAAAAATAATCAGCGCATTCCTGAAACTCTTACGCTCTTCATCCGTCAACGTAATATCTACTTTCTCCCATTTCCTTTCAGCCATGTCTTCACCTCTTGTCAATTAAGAACGAATTTTTTGCCGCTCATCCTTCGCGCTTCCTGAGCCATCCTCCTGTTCGCGAATCACGCTACGCAAACTTTGAAGTCCGTATGCCAGCCGGGATTTGGCAGTTCCCAGCGCTATCCCAAGCACCGCTGCAACCTCTGCGAGCGGCATCTCATGCAGGTAGTGCAGAATCAGAACTGCGCGGCTGGCCGGTGAGACGCGCTCGATCAGCGAAGGGAGATGCTCGATCAATTCGGGCGCATAACTCTTTTCGGTTGATTGTGCCGGTATCGCCTCCAGAGTAGCTTCATCCCTGACTTCCTCTCTCCATCGCCTTTCCCGCTTCAGATGTTTGAACGCTTCTCTGGAAGCAATTCGATACGCCCACGGGCGAAATAGCTCCGGCTCTCTCAACCAGCGCAGCTTGCGGTAAATGCGTATGAAAACTTCCTGCAAAATATCTTCTGCCAGCGTGCGCTCGCCCACCAACCGGAAGATATAGCGGTAAAGGGGTTCTTGAACGGCTTCCAACAACTCATCAAGCGCCTCTTGGTCGCCGGATTGAGCGCGCAACACCCGCCAGGTTTCCTGCTTCAGAGCCGTCATCTTCGCCTCTCACTTAGTAAGAGCCTCTTCTTGATTAGACTGTTCGAATCAATTTTGAATTTATGGAAAATAAAAGCCCCGCTCGTTTGAACGGGGCTTTTATCTTTTGCGTAGGATGCTGTTTTCGTGAAAAGTTATTTTCTAATCAACGCGCCCGCTCGAATTCGTTTCTCGCGTGCTCACCCGAAACTCCATCAAGCAAAACACGGTCGCTCGGCAAGAGAGCCTTGATGGGATAGGTTCTCTCCGATTTGTCACGCCCCGGCATCAGCTCAGCGCGAAACGTCACGAGCATTCCGGGTCGCGCCCAGCGATCACCTTTAACCGCAACTTTGCTCTTCACTTTTTTCCCAATCAGGAGCGCGGTGCCCAGCGTTCCTGCGGCCACCGCAATGCTGCTCAACAGACGTTTCGTTCCGTTTCTCATATTCTGATGGTTCACTAAAGTCATCCCCTTGATGTGCAGAGAGAGAGATTCTCTACAATCCCACCCTTGATTTAACCGTACAAAGGCTGGCCGTCAAAAATTACTTCCCAGCCATTTTTTTTACTCGTTGCCAGGCTGCGGTTGAACCATTTAGTAGCCGATTCGGCGTCATCGTAACGCTGTGCCGAAGGAACGTTCTGGCGCGGATCAACGCGAACGATGATCGCGGCGTCAGCAAATTTCTTCATCCCGAGCAACGCCAGCATCTCATTCTTCGCCAGCAGCACGGTTCGCACTTCGGCGTCTTCGTCATCATCTTCTTCATCGTCCTGATATTCTTCGTTCTCAAACTCATCAATCTCAGCCTCATCGCTGATGATGTCGTCAAAGAAATCATCCTGATTATTCATATTTCCCCATCCTGTTTTCCTATTCGTTTTGTAGTAACCAACTTTTATGGCTTTTTATCTTTTTTCCTGTCTTTTGTCGCTTCACCCTGCGAAGAGACTTTCAAAATTCCACGGTCGTCTTTATACAGTGAATACTTCGCTTCTTTATTTTGTCCATCGTCACCAAGAACCTTCACGGAAAAAGTTTTATTGTCGCCCTGCCCCTCGACGCGCAAGGGGAAAAATCCTTTAACGTCAGGGCTGCGATAAGCCGTGTAATGCTCCTGCCTGTACTTGTCATAACCGAGCACATAAATCCGGTCGAAGTCCGGCTCGTCGGGACCGCGCCCCCCGCTGGAACTTCCCTTTTCGAGAATCACCCAGCTTCCCGGTTTCTCTTCTTTCGCTGCGTCCTTATCCTTTGGCGCGTTATCACTCGCGCTCGGATCGTCGTCGAGCCTGCGCCAGGCGACGAACTCGCGCCCGGTGCGATAAAAGATGATGTCGCTCGGCACGGACAATTCAACCTGTTTGCCGTAAACCCATCCGGCTGGCACTGGAGAAACTGACGGCGCGAGCCTGACCTTGTACCAGAGCTCGTATGCCTCCTCCGGCTCTTTCTCGGCATCCGCATCCTTTGCTCTGCGCCCGCTGTTCTGCTGTACGCTTCCGGCCTTCGGAGCGTCGTCGCTCTCTTTTGTCTCGGCCCCTTTTGGCTTCGGCACACGTTTCCAGCCAACGATTTCAAAGCTCGAACCGCTTTCGAGTTTCATCAAGATGTTTTCGCTGTTGCTGTATTCTGGAGAAAGACGCAGGTTGCTGCCCGCGCGAAGCTGTCCGGTCGCCTGCGGCGGAATGTCTTTATCTTCCTCGGCAAGTTTCCTCGCTTTATCAAGCACCTCCTGCGGCATCACGTTGCGCGCTTCAACCCAGCCTTCAGTATTCTCGATATCGTGCGCGCGGACGAACAGCCATTTCTCGTTTTCCACTGTCTCGGAATCCATGATGTCGAGCACATCGCCGCGATTGACTTCGACGAGATCGGCGGCGACAACAGCCGTCGAGCTGCGAACCTGGGCGCGCCTCGCAATCACGACGCCGGTGTTATTAATCTTTCCGGCAAGCGTGCTGCACCCGGCTAATATGCCTGCGATGGCGCAAATGAAAAGAATCTTCAGGTAGTTTGTCTTTCGCTCGAAATCCACGTTAATTCGTCTCGCTTCGGAAATTATTTGCGCACGGGCTTACGTCGAATGCTTGTTCCATCAAGTTTTTCATTGTAACCGAATTTGCGTAACAAATCGCGTTGCGCGCCGCTCAAATTTTCTCCCACCGCGATTCGCGTTCGCACGCCTCCCGTTTCAACACGCAAACCGAAGGGAGCGATTGCCGAAGAAAGATCAATCGCGCTCGCGTTCTCAATGTAGCGTCTAGTCACTTCATGCATCTCTCCCGCATTGTTCAGGGCAGCGAGCGCCGCGAGGTTGCCATCTCTTCTCGCTTGAAAAGTATTACTGAGACGGAATAACTCACGATACACGTCGTCCAGTGAACGCTTGCCTTTAGTTTTCAGTCTGAGATGCATGTCATAGAGAAACGCGGCCAGCATTCCTTTGTTATAAATGAGTGTTGGCGCAACCGTCCAACGCCGCTCGCTGGCTTCAATCAGGGATAGCTCGTCGCGCCCCTGTGCGGATTTGTAAGCGTCAAATGCCCGGCCCACTGCGTTCAGATAATCCTGAAACGTCAAAAGGTTCAGGCGGACAGCAGAGCGCAAAGCCTGATAGAGAGTGAAGCCTTCGTAAAACCAATCGTAATTGCCGTCGAGCGCAAGCCCGTTCGGAACCCAGAGATGAAATAACTCGTGCGCCAGAGGAAAGCTCAGTTGCGCCAGCGCAGCCGTCTTTGAAGGTGATTTCCCTATTAACAGCGTGACCGTTTCGCCGCGCGTCTCCGCGCTCCAACGATCTGCGCCCGTGGGACGCGGAAACGGAGCGAGGATGAGCATCGCCCGGTTCTTCGAGATGTTGCCAAACGTGCTCGTGTGATCTTTCAAGAGACTAACGGCTAAATCCGACGCCTCGTTATCCGAGAATGCCCATTCGCCCGCTGTCACGAAAGCAAATTCCATTGAGCCGACGCGCTGTCGCTTCTCACGCAAATTTTGTCCGACAAAGAAAATGGCCGTCTCCATGTCGGCAATCTCAAACTGCCCATCGCTCCCGGCTTTCGTGCTCGCCGCGATTGTCCACTTTTCAGGTAAGACGAAATGCAGAGTCGCGCTCATCTTCGCTATCTCTTTTTCATTTACTGCAAGCGGCAGCAAGTCGCCTAACATCAAGAACCCCCGCTCGTTCGTCAGCCATGAGACGTGCGCCGCTTCTGTTTCCCACAAGGGCGCGTCCAGTTTCATTTCGTAAACGAACCGCGTGGCCGCACTCGCCGCTTGATACTCTCCAGGCGCAAGTCTCCTGACTGGGACATCAAGACCGTTGCTGTCGGCGAGCGTCAGTTTTTCGATCCGCTCGCCGAGATTCATAACGCCCGCATACACGTTCCGAAATGACCAGACGCGCGTCGCAACGGAGCGTTCGCCCTCAACTCTCACACGCGCCGGAGCGACCGAAAGAACAGTAATCCGCGCTTTCAAAGATTCCGCCTGTACTGCGCCTGCGCTCAATATCATGAGCATCGCCGCAAAGAGCAGACTATGACGCCACATCTCGACTTGTCGAAATTTTTGGCGTGGATTGCTTGATTGATAATTGAACAGAAACTTGCGAAGGGTCATGCTGATTCTACACCGGGAGAGCAAAGGAGCGGCGCATTAACGGATTGAAAGCCAAGTTGACACTCGCACACGCGGACGTTTATATTTCCCAATTGAGACAAACTGTAGCATACTGCTTTATCAAGTGACCGGCAACATCACATCAGCAACTCATCGTCAAAACAGGCCTATAGCACGTCTGCTGGCCTTCGTGTTGCTCGCTTTCGTCACTTATTCATCTACAGCCGAAGCAGTCCATAAGCACGGCAATCTCTCGCTCGCACCATCAAACAGCTCTGCTCAGGCAGCCTATTCGCCGAGCGATGCCAGCTCGACTATTAACAACTCGCGCGCCACCGGCGAGTGCGTCATCTGCCAGCTTCGCCAGCAGCTTTCGGTTAGTCTCCTTAATGCCTTACCGCAAATCGTCGCGCCGCAAAATCAGGCGACGCGCGCACTCGCGGCGGCGCTTCCCTGTTCCACCAGATACACCACGCCCCGACGCGGACGCGCGCCACCGCTTCCCTCTCTGATCTAAGCCGTTTTCATCCAAAGCCTTCTTCCAATTGTTTCCCGTTCAGTGTGATTTCAAACGCTGAGGGGTGTAGTTGGAGCAGGTTGCATTTCAGTTTCACATGGCTTCAGAGAGGTAATTATGTTCAGAAAACTATTTTCGACAGCCGCGATTCTTTTCGCGGCAGCTTTCTTCACTTTTTCCACCGCCACAGCTCAAACGCGCATCGGCACGGTTCAGGGCACAGTCAAAGACCCTAATGGCGCACTCGTCGCAGGCGCATCGGTCACAATCTCGCAGCAGAACACAGGCTACAAGCAATCAACTCAAACGGACGAGCAAGGCGCTTTCAGGCTCGTCAACGTTCCTTTCAGCGACTACGACGTGCGCGCCGAAGCATCCGGCTTCCAGCCAACCGAACAGCACGTTGATCTCGAAAGCGCTATTCCGATCAACCTTGACTTCAACCTCCCGGTTGAAGGAACGGCGCAAACCGTCACCGTCGAAGCCGACCCCGATCACGCTGAGCATGACAAGGTCTCTTCTGACACTGACATTAACCAGACGATTCTCGAACGTCCGGCGGGGGCAGCTCCCTCGCGCGGAATCGAGGCTATCGTCGCCTCCGCGCCGGGCTTCGCCCCGGACGACAACGGGCGACTTCACCCGCGCGGTTCGGAATCCCAAGTTCAATATGTCGTTGACGGCGTGCCGATCACAGACAATCTTTCGGCGATCTTCTCGACCAGCCTCGACGCACGCACGCTCCGCACTGTTGAAGTGTTGACGGGCGGCATTCCGGCGGAGTTTGGCGACAAGCTGGCTGGCGTCATCAACGTCAACACGCGCTCCGGCCTTGAAACGCCGACGCAGGGCGGCGTGACTTTCTCCGGCGGCAGTTTTTCTACAGGCGAAGTTGGTGCGGACTTTTCCACGCGCACAAAGAAGTTTGGTTTTCTCACGAACCTCTCGGCAACCACATCGCAACGATTCCTTGATCCGCCGACAATTGAGAATTTCCACAACTTCGGTCGCACGGGCAAGGGTTTCTTCCGATTCGACTATCAATTCGATCAGAACAATTCCCTTCGCGCCACGTTCCTCGTCGGCGGCTCTAATTTCCAGATTCCCAATCGTGTCGAGCAGGAACTGGCCGGGCAGGATCAACGCCAGCGATTGCGTGATAGCTCGGTTTTCATCACCTACGAGCGTATCTTTTCGCCAAGCGCGATAGGCCAATTCTCTTTCTTCAATCGCTACGCGACGGCGAAGCTGCTCAGTAATCCGCTCTCAACTCCCGTCGTGGCCACTCAGGATCGCTCGCTTCAGAACACCGGGGGTCTCGCCGCCATTTCGCTGGCGCGTGGGACGCACAACATCAAGTTCGGCGGGCAATTCACCTTTACCCCGGTGCGAGAGAATTTCAGTTTCTATACGACCGCGCCCTTTGATGACCTCGTAGACGATCAGGGTAATGTTGTCGCGAATCCCGTCAACGCATTTACTCCCGCCAATCCGTTTGTCTTCAATGGCCAGAGGACTGGCCGCAGCTTGAGCGCATACATTCAGGATCAATTCACCCCTTTTAGAAACTTTACCATCGCAGCCGGATTGCGCTATGACAACTACAAGCTCGTCATTCAGGACGATGCATTCAGCCCGCGTATAGCGGTCGCTTACTTCATCCCGCGCACGCAAACGACTTTGCGCGCCTCCTATAACCGCCTCTTCCAGTTTCCGCCTGCGGAGAATCTCCTGCTCGCAAGCTCTTCCGAAGCCGCTGCTCTTTCGCCGCTCGCGGTTTTGCAAGGCCAATCGGGCGTGCGACCCATTTTGCCCGACAAGCAGAATGTCTTTGAGGTCGGTGCGCTGCAACAGCTTTCGCGCTTCTTCCGGCTTAACCTCGCGGTCTATCAAAAGCGGATCACGAATTTCGGTGACAAGGATCAATTCTTCGACACAGGGATAATCTTCCCGATAACGATTTCAAGCGGGCGCGTGACGGGCGAGGAAATTCGGCTCGAATCCACAAACCTGCGCGGCTTTCGCGGCTTCCTCTCTTACGCCAATGCACGCGCCTATGGTGTGACTCCGATCAACGGTGGATTGTTTCTCGGCGAGGCTGTCGAGAGCCTGGAGTCGCCCGGACAGATTTTCGCCAATGACCATGACCAGCGCAACTCTGCGCAATTCCAGTTGAGCTACACGCATCGTCGTTCTGGTGTCTACGCAATCTTCGGCGGGCGCTACGATTCCGGCTATCCGACGGATGTCGAACCGGGCACAACGCTCGCGGACTTCACCGCAGAAGGCTTTGACCCGCGCCTCTACAACGAGATTGACTTCCAGCGTGGACGCACACGCCCGCGCACGATTCTCAATCTCTCCATCGGCGCAGACATCCTGCAACGCGAGAGAACGTCCCTCAACTTTCAGTTCGACATTCAGAACCTGACCGATGAGCTGTTTCTCTATAACTTTGAATCAGTCTTCAGCGGCACACACGTCGGCTTCCCCCGCCTCTTCAGCGGGCGCGTCGCACTCAGATTCAAATAGTAGAGAGAACGATGGACGATAGGCCATAGACGATCAGAACACGCTTCCCATCGTCTATGGCCTATCGTCCATCGTCTTTTTTGGAACTTGATTACCGTGCTGTACGTTATTCTTTATCGAGTTTGAAAGAGGTGCTTGGCGGGTTAGCTGCTCCACGTTGACAGAGCCAACCGGGCAACACTAAAATGTGATCCTGTTCCACTTGCCTGCTGTTTCACCGTAATAATTGTTCCCTGACGCATGAGGAAACGATTGTGAGTCTGGTTAAGATTATCGTCATCACGCTCGTCCTGCTCCTGAGCATTCTGTTCTTCTGGCGCTTCTTGTTTTAGCCTGGATACGCGCCGCATGACCCTCGATTCCGAAGCGCCCGCACCGTACCGGCTTTCAAACAGCCCTGTTCGTATCGTCTTACGGCCTTTCAACTTCGTCCTCTTTCTTCTTCTCATTTCATCTCATTTCAACACATCGCAAATACGCGTTTTCGCGCAGGATGAAGAGATTTCGACGAACGATGTGCTGCGCGTCCGCACAGACCTCGTCACCATTCCCACTTCAGTCACCGACTCGCGGGGACGCCGCGTCTCTGGCCTGGTGCAATCGGATTTCGCCGTCCGGGACAACGGGCAATCGGTCGCGCTCTCCTACTTTGCGGCGGGCGCGGATCATGTCGCGCTCGCTTTCGCTCTGGATGCTTCCGGCAGTGTCCGTGAGATCATCTCGCGACAGCGCGATGCCGCGCTCAAGTTGTTCACTCGCTTCAAACAAGGCTCGCGTGTCGCCGTTGTGCATTTCGGAGAAAAGGTCGAGCTAAGCGTCCCATTCACGACCGATACCGCCAGAGCAGAATTGGCATTCACCTCTCATTTGCCATTGAGCCGCCGCACGGCGATCTTCGACGCTGCCTCCACGACTCTTCGCGCTTTTGCCGCCGGGAAAAGCGATCCGACTGAACGGCGCATCCTGATTTTAATCAGCGACGGTCTTGACACGGCGAGCGTCACACACGCTTCAACAGTTATCCGCGAGGCACGCGCGCTCAATGTTTCCATTTACATCATTCACCTGCCGCTCTACGCGCCGCGCGATGGACGCCTTGCAGTCAGACCGCCTGCCAAAGGCTTCCGCGACCTTGCGGAGAAGACCGGCGGGCGCTACTTTCTGGTCGGGGATATTAAATCCGCGCTCGATCCGCAGGCGACATTTGATCTTGCGCCCGTCTTTCAGGCAATTGAAGAAGATTTGCGTGGACAATACGTGCTTGGCTACTATCCAGACGAAGCGTCGCGAAGCACCGACGCTCATCGCATCGAAATCAGCTTAACCCAACGCAACAGGCGCAAACTCCGCGTCCGCGCGTTGCGAGAGGAATACGACTTAAAAAAGTGACGAGTGACGAGTGACGAGTGACAAGTTAAAACAGGAGTACGCACCTCTTCTCCTGTCTTGTTATTCTTCTTGCTTGTCACTCGTTACTCTTAACTCGCCACTGTTCTTATGACTGAAGGACTACGAAGAATTCGCCGCGCTCTCTTAAGCGTTTCGGACAAAACCGGACTCGTTGAATTCGCGCGTGAGTTGCGCGGCTTCGATGTCGAATTGATTAGTACAGGCGGGACTGCAAAAGCTCTGCGCGGGGCGGGGATTGAAGTGCGCGATGTGTCCGATGTCACAGGCTTTCCTGAGATGATGGATGGTCGCATTAAGACCTTGCACCCACGCATTCACGGCGGGCTGCTCGCGCTGCGCGACAATGCAGAACACGTAGCGGCACTGGACGAACATGGCATAGAGCCGATTGATATGGTGGTTATCAACCTTTACCCGTTTAAGGAGACACTAACTCGCCAGGGCGTAACGCTGGAAGAGACAATCGAGCAGATAGACATCGGCGGACCAGCGATGATCCGTTCGGCTGCGAAAAATTTCAGAGACGTGGCTGTGGTTGTCTCGCCCACCAGCTATCCAGAAATTACTGATTTGATGCAACACTTTAACGGCTCTCTTCCCCTGAAGGTGCGTGAGGAACTTGCTTGCAACGCATTCTTGGAAACTTCAATATACGACGAGGCGATTGCTGAGTATCTTCATGATCGACAGGCGCGGATATTCGTTGAAGAAGTGTACGACTTAGCGAGCAACAGCAACGCGACCAGCGAGAATGACTCAAGCGGACTCCCCCAAATCATTCATCTAAGACTGACCAGAATCGGGCATCTTCGCTATGGCGAAAACCCACACCAGCAGGCCGCCATCTATTATTCAGGAGATGAAGGCGGCGTGACGCAAGCGGAGTTGCTCTCCGGCAAGGAGATGTCTTTCAACAACTACATTGATGCCGATGCCGCATGGCAGCTTGTCTGCGATTTCGACGAAACGGCGTGCGCGATCATCAAGCATATGAATCCGGCGGGTGTCGGCACGGGAGCGTCCGTCGAAGAGGCTTATCGCCGCGCGCTCGCAACCGACCCTGTCTCGGCTTTCGGCGGCATCGTCGCTTTTAACCAAAAGGTTGATGAAGCGGCGGCGCGAGCCATGACGGAGATTTTCACTGAAGTCGTCATTGCACCTGATTACGACGAGATGGCTCTTGAAGTCCTGCGCGCGAAAAAGAATCTGCGCGTGCTGCGCTCGGGCGAACCGCACCGTGCCGAAGGATTGGAGTACAAGACGATCACGGGCGGGATGCTCGTCCAGACGCGCGACACGCATCGCTTATCGCCCGCCGATTTGAAAGTTGTCACCGAGCGCATACCAACCGACGAAGAAACCCGCGCTCTGCTTTTCGCGTGGACGGTGTGCAAGCATACCAAGTCGAACGCCATCGTTTACGCGCGCGACGGGCAGACAATTGGAGTTGGAGCAGGCCAGATGTCCAGAGTTGATTCAGTCAAGCTCGGCGCATCACGCGCACAGCTTGAGGTCAAAGGCTCGGTTCTCGCCTCCGATGCATTTTTCCCTTTCCGCGACGGCATTGACGAGGCAGCGCGTCACGGAATCACCGCCATCATTCAGCCCGGCGGCTCCGTCCGCGATCAGGAAGTGATTGATGCCGCCAACGAGCAGAATCTGGCGATGGTCTTCACGGGCATCCGGCACTTCAAGCATTAGAAGGCAGAAGGCAGTGGGCAGTGGGCGGAAAAGACCGGGCGATGAGCAAAGTTGAGCTTTTGCCTTAAGCTGCCTACTGCCTACTGTCTTCTGCCCACTGTTTTTCCCCGCTTGCTCTCAAGCCTGAGATTCGTTAATACTTGCGCCACGCGAGCAGCCTTTCATGGTTCGTCTTCCCGGCAGGCGCTCCGTCAAGTTTTCCGAAGAGAGGGACAGAAGAAATGCCAGAGAACGAATCCACCCCGGCGGATAATAATAATCAGGAATCAATTCGCTGCCGTTACTGCGGCCAGCGCAATCAGATACGAGACGAAAGCGGCGCTGCCAAGTGCGGGCGTTGCCGCTTGCCGCTCTCAAATTTACCGCATAAAAAATTCGCCGATCTTAATAAGCACGACTACATCCATCCGGCTGACAGTCGCGCGCTTGCCGCCCTGCGCGCGATTCCCGGCATTGATTCGGCTTTGAAGAAACTGCTTGCGGTGACGGGGGAATCCGCCATCCGCGTTATCTTCACTGCCAGTGCTGTTAAGGTGACGCCGCAACAGTGCCCTGATCTACACGCCAAGTTGCAGATAGCCTGCACGACGCTCGGCGTTGACATGCCCGAACTCTTCGTCCAGCAGTCGCCCATCGTCAATGCTTTCACGGGTGGCGTCGAACGCCCGGTCATTGTGCTCCATTCATCTTTGATCGAGCGCCTGACGGACGAAGAAGTCCTTGCGGTCGTCGCGCACGAAGTCGGTCACATTCATGCGGAGCACGTGCTTTACCTGACGGCTGCGCGCTTGCTTGAGCTGATCGCCAACACTGCGCTCGCCGCGACCCCGATTGCGAAAATCGCTCTTGAGCTGATTTCGATGACGATGCGTTCGGCGCTGCTGGCGTGGGCGCGAAGGGCTGAACTCTCCTGCGACCGTGCGGCTCTGCTCGTCACACAAGACCCGCATGTCATCGGGCGCACGATGATGAAGCTGGCCGGCGGGACTTATGCCTCGAAAGTTGATTATGAGCAGTTCCTCGTTCAGGCGCGCGATTTTCAGAAGAACTATGATGAGAAAGCCCTTGACCGTTTCTGGGCAGACATCATCTCTTCGGGCATGTCGCATCCCTTCCCCGTCTGGCGCGTCTCGGAAATCCTGAAGTGGGTTGAGAGCGGAGAGTACAAAGAATTGATGACGGGTGAACCGCAGATTGCCGCGGCATAAAAGCAGTGACGAGTGACAAGCAAAACATAGTTTTTAACTTTTCACTCGTCACTTGTCAGGTCAAACGAAGGAACACTCCCCATGCTTGAAAACAAATTTGGTATCGTCTTCGGTGTCGCCAACAAGCGTTCCATCGCCTGGGCGTCAGCGCAGGCTTTACATGAATCGGGCGCGCGGCTGGCATTCACTTACCAGGGCGAGCGGTTGAAAGAGAATGTCGAAAGCCTGACGACCGACATGGCAGGCTCACTCGTCCTGCCCTGCGATGTGACAAAGCCCGAGGAAGTAGAAGAGGCGTTCAGGCGTGTTCGTGAAGAATTCGGGCGGTTGGACTTTCTCATCCACAGCGTGGCCTATGCGCCGAAAGAGGAATTGGAAGGAGAGTTCGTAGATACTTCACGCGATGGATTTCTCGTCGCGCTCGAAGTCAGCGCCTATTCGCTCACGTCATTAGCACGTGCCGCAGCGCCACTCATGACGGATGGCGGCAGCATCGTTTCGATGACTTACTACGGCGCGGAGAAGGTCGTTCCGAATTACAACGTGATGGGCGTGGCGAAGGCTGCGCTTGAAGCGAGCACGCGCTATCTGGCGGCAAATCTGGGTGCACGCAACATTCGCGTTAATACGATTAGCGCCGGGCCACTCAACACGCTTTCAGCGCGTGGTGTTGCCAATATG
This sequence comes from Acidobacteriota bacterium, assembly GCA_013698055.1. GTDB lineage: Bacteria > Acidobacteriota > Blastocatellia > Pyrinomonadales > Pyrinomonadaceae > QHXM01. The sequence goes on along the minus strand of JACCVS010000663.1, from coordinate 2,119 downwards.
GGCATGATGCTGAAACACCACGCCGAACGCTCCCCGCTGGGGCGCAACGTCGAGGCGCGCGAAGTCGGCAACTGCGCGCTCTTTCTGTGCAGCCCACTCTCTTCAGGCATCACAGGCGAAGTGATTCACGTTGACTGCGGCTACAACATTATGGCGGTATAAGAGCAGGGATGAGGGATGAGGGATGAAAGGAAAGCTTCAATATCTTGAATGCTTTTACTTCATCCCTCATCCCTCATCCCTCATCCCTGAAGACCTCCCTTATTTCAATATGGCTGAAACAAAAGACAATACCCTTCCCCATGCTGGTCTGACACAGGACGAGCAACTACTTGAAACACCGAAGCAGGATGAGTTCACTCATACGGATACGTGGCGGGTCTTCCGCATCATGGGTGAATTCGTTGAAGGCTTCGATGATTTGGCGACGATCACGCGTGGCGTCTCGATCTTCGGGTCAGCGCGCACGCCCGCTGATAATCCACAATACAAAGCCGCGCAGGAGACTGCCGCCCTGCTGTCTCGCGCAGGATTCGCGGTGATTACGGGGGGAGGCCCCGGCATCATGGAAGCCGCCAACAAAGGCGCGTTTGAAGCTGGCGGTATCTCAATCGGCTGCAATATCGAACTCCCCTTTGAGCAGTTCGCAAACCGATACCTGACGCGCTCGCTCACTTTCAAATACTTCTTCGTGCGGAAAACTATGTTCGTCAAATACAGCACGGCCTTCATCATTTTTCCTGGAGGCTTCGGCACTCTCGACGAGCTATTTGAATCGCTGACTCTTATCCAGACACGCAAGATAAAAAACTTTCCCGTCGTCCTTTTCGGCTCAGATTACTGGGGTGGAATGCTGGAATGGGTCAAAGCGACAATGCTCTCGGAAGGCAAAATCGCGGAGAGCGATCTGAAACTTCTTTACCTCACGGATTCGCCAGAAGAAGCAGTCGAGATAGTAGTCAAAAGCCAAGACTCGCTTCGCAAATTAGACAAGACTGTATCGGGTGATTATTAAAAGCTGATTGAAAACTATACTGCTATTGTTTTTAATAGAGTGTCCCAAACAAATTCTCAGCCACTCTGCGCTGATTCATTCGCAGCAGTATCCGTCACCTGATTCGTTCCTTTAGCTTGGGGAATAACGTTCGCGGTCAGCCATTCAAGGTAAGGAGCTGAGATTTCGGTGATGGGCAGGGCGATGATCTCCGGCGTCTCGTAGCTGTGGAGTGAGCGCACTAGAGATTCCAATGCCGCAAAATTCTCCTGTGTGGTTTTGGCTAGGAGCAGTATTTCCGGCGCACGCTCGACCTTTCCCTGCCAATGATAAACTGACTCGACTCCGGGTAGAATCTGCACGCAGGCGGCGAGGCGCGCGACTACCAAAACATCCGCCAGCCGAGCAGCCTCTTCGCGGCTTTCAGCCGTCATCAGCACCATGATTGCGTCTGCGGACATGAAAAGCAGGGATAAGGGATGAAGCTAAACCCGTTTGCTTTTCTTAATCCCTCATCCCTTATCCCTCCTCCCTTTCCTCCTCTGCGTCTTCGTCTATCGTTGTCCCTGTCAGTGGCGTCGTGTCGCTGCCGAAGAAAGCATTATAGAGTTCCTGCGCGCGATCAAGGTCACGCTCATCTACCAGCACCATCGCGCCGGGCGAGCTTGTCGAAAGAAGCGGTGAGAAAGCGTCGCTGCCACCTGATTGTACGGCTGAGCGGATGCCGTTTTGCACGAGAAGATCGTTGACCATCTCGGCCTCCGCCGGAGAGCCGACGTTGTGCAGCGTGACAAAGCGCGCCTCAGAGTGATCGCGCAAGGTGTTCTCAGGCGTCAACCGCTCGACCAGTTCCGTGTTATCGTCCGGGCACTGCGTCACGCCCTCTTCGTATTCAGACTCGCAAACAGGACAGAACATAGATTCCCCCGACTTGATTGGATGTTTGATCTTATGACGGCGGGCATTATAACAGTGACAAGTGAAAAGTGACGAGTGACAAGCGAAATGCTCTTGCCCGTCACTCGCCACTTTTCACTTGTCATTATCTTACTGCGCTGCCCGGACGGCGCGCTCGAATGGAATCTCCTCGAAATGGGTCATCTGCTTAAACGTGCGGAACCGTTC
>JACCVS010000655.1 GCA_013698055.1 Acidobacteriota bacterium | reverse complement strand
AAGCGGGCTTCGATGGCGGCGTTGATGGTTGGAATCACCACGCCTAAATCGAGCGCGACCTGCGCCGTCCACTTTCCGGTTCCCTTCTGTCCTGCCTTATCCAAAATTAAATCAACGAGCGGTCGCTTCGTCTCTTCGTCCTTCACGCGAAAGACTTCAGACGTAATCTGGATGAGATAGGAATCGAGCGCTCCCTTATTCCATTCAGCGAAGGTATCTGCGAGTTCAGCGGCTTCCATGCCGAGCACGCGACGCAGGATATCGTAAGCCTCGGCGATCAACTGCATGTCGCCGTACTCGATGCCGTTGTGCACCATCTTGACGAAGTGGCCTGCGCCGTCCGGGCCGACGTAGGTCGTGCAAGCGCCGTCGTCTGTCTTGGCGGAGATGGCTTCCCAGACAGGGCGTATCTCTTCGTAAGCCTCGCGCGCCCCGCCCGGCATCAGGCTCGGCCCCCACAATGCGCCCTCTTCGCCGCCTGACACGCCGGAACCGATGAAGCGCAAATTGTCAGTGCGAAGCGCCGCCTCGCGTCGCTGCGTGTCTTCAAACCATGAGTTGCCGCCATCAATCAGGATGTCGCCGGGTTCCAGAAACGGCTTGAATTGATCTATCGTCCAGTCAACGGGCGCGCCCGCTTTAATCATCATCATGATCCGGCGCGGGCGTTTTAAGGATTTAACGAACTCTTCCGGTGATTTCGTCGGCACGAAGCGCTTGCCTTCACCCTCGCCCGCCATGAACTTGTCAATGTGCTCCAGCTCACGGTTCCAGATGGCCACCGTGTAACCATTGCGCTCCATGTTATGAGCCAGATTCAAGCCCATCACGCCCAAGCCCGCCATGCCGATGTCAGCTTCCGCCATCGCTCAAAGTCCTCCGCATCTTTAAACTGCTACTCTTGCTGCCTGTCGCCCAAGCATATCACGCCTCCTGTATCAAACAACCTTTCGCTAAAGAATTTTGATATGCTTGACGCGCCCCGCTGCTTGATTACGAAGTATCAAAGGAATGCGCTCAAGCGAGCGATATAACAACCTCCGACCTTTAACTGTCCTTCGTGATGGCGGATGATTATGCTGATGGATGAGACAACTTTTACTACCATTGAATCTCAGAGATTGATCCTAAGGCGTTTTGCCAGGACTGACCTTGTGCCGTTTTTAGCTTACCTGAATGACCCGGAGGTTGCCCGTTATCAATCGTGGGAGTCTTATCCCGAGCAACAGGCGCGCGAGGTGATCGAACAGCAGGAGAATCTTGTTCCCGGTCTACAGGGGAAGTGGTTCACCTTCGCTCTCGAATTGAAAGAGAGCAAAACGCTCATCGGGCATGTCGCGCTGAAGATGCTGGATGACAGGCAGGCGGAGATGGGATTCACGCTGGCGCGCAGCTTTCATGGCAAAGGTCTGGCTTTTGAAGCGGCGTCCTCTGTACTGGATTACGTATTTACGGAGTTGAAGCTGCACCGTGTCATCGCCATCACAGATTGTGAGAATGAGAAGTCTTTCACCTTACTCAATAAGCTGGGGATGCGGCGAGAGGGACACTTCATCGAGAATATCTGGTTCAAGGGCAAGTGGGGAAGTGAATATTCCTACGCCATCCTGCGAGAGGAATGGAAAAGCAGGGATGAGGGATGAGGGATGAGGGATGAAATAAGAACGGTCTGTCTTTACTTCATCCCTCATCCCTCATCCCTTTTCTCTCTCCCTGCTCTTGATGCTTGCGCGCTCTTCGGGCGTCGGCGGGCGACGACGAAAGCGGTGCGTGATAGGACGACGGCGACCGATGCCGATGGCGTTCTTTGAGATAATCAGCGTTGGCGGCAACTGTCGGCGCTTGAATTCATTGGCAGGCGATTCCACGCGATTCAAGAGGTCATAAACCATCTCGGAATCGTGCCCCGCTGCGATAATCTCTTCGGGCATCGCTTTCTGCTCAAAGTAGAGTTGGAGGATGGGATCAATCTTGTCGTAAGGCGGCAAGGATTGATCGTCAAATTGTCCGGGCGCGAGTTCCGCGCTGGGGCGCTTGTCTATAATCGCTTGCGGAATAATCTCACTCTCGCGGTTGTAGTGACGAGCCAGGGCGTAAACTTCAGTCTTCAGCAGATCGCCGAGAACGGCTAACCCACCATTCGTGTCGCCGTAGAGCGTGCAATAGCCGAGCGCAAGTTCAGACTTGTTGCCGGTCGAGAGCAGCAGGCGATTTTCCTTGTTCGAGATCGTCATCAGGATGTTGCCGCGCAGACGCGACTGTAGATTCTCCGCCGCGAGTTCTTCGCCGCCTCTCGTGGGTATTAAGAGATTGAGTTCTTTCGACAGTGCCTCGAAAGCAGAGTTGATCGGATGCTCGATTGTTCTCATGCCGAGCCGCCGACCCAATTCGATTGAATCGTCAATGCTGCCGCGCGACGAAAACGGCGAAGGCATCATCACCGAGAGCACGTTCTGCGAGCCGAGAGCTTCGCAGGCGAGCGCAGCCACCACCGCCGAATCAATCCCACCTGACAGTCCAATCACAGCGGTCTTGAAACGATTCTTTCGCGCGTAGTCATGGATGCCAAGCACGAGAGCGCGATGCACTGTCTCAATATCCGCTCCCGGTAAGCAGTAGTCGTGCGAGACGCCGCAATCGAGATCAACCGTGCCGAAGAATTCCTCAAACGGCGGCGCTTGCAAAATTATCTCGCCCTTGCAGTCGGCGACGATGCTCGCGCCGTCGAAGATGATACCGTCGTTGCCGCCGACCAGATTGACGAAAACGATAGGAAGCCCCGCCGCCTTTGCCCTGTGCGACACCATCGAGCAGCGCTGTCCCATCTTTCCCTTGTTGAACGGCGAGGCGTTGATTGAGACAAGGACGCTTGCGCCCATCTCTATCAATTCGTCCGCCGGGTCGTTCTGATAGAGGCGCTCTTTCCAAAACGTCTTGTCGTTCCAGAAGTCTTCACAGATGGCGACGCCAATGCTCGCATCCTTCAACGGAAATAACTGGCGCACGCGCGACGGCTCGAAATAGCGCGGATCGTCGAAGATATCGTATTCAGGCAAAAGCGTCTTGTCGGCAAAGCCGAGCAGTTTTTGATTGCGAATCACCGCCGCAGAATTGTAGAGCCTGCGCCCCGCTCCCTCTTCGGTCGGGCGCACTGTGCCGATCACGGCGGTCAACCCATCCGTCGCCTGAATGATCTTTTCAAGCGGCTCTAAGGAAGAGCGCGCCACATCGCGGTCGAGAAACCAGTCGAATGACATATAGCCCTGCACGCAGGTTTCCGGCACCACGACCAAATCTGAAGCATCCTGTTTCGCCCGCTCGATAGCGCGCAGGATACCCGCCGTGTTGCCCGCATAATCGCCGTTCGTGGTGTTGATCTGTCCGATGGTGACGCGCATGATGAATTTTTAATTTTGGTTTCTGGATTTGCGATTTGGTTATCCCCTCTCCCAATCAAAAATCGCAAATTGAATTTTCTAAAGCTGCATTTA
>JACCVS010000545.1 GCA_013698055.1 Acidobacteriota bacterium | reverse complement strand
ATGAAACTCTGCCGCTTTACACATCAAACTCTCTCGGAGCCGCGCTATGGCATCATCGAAGGAGACTTCGTCCGCCCGCTAATTGATGCAGATGCTTTCGGAAGCCGCCCTCGCGCGCACAGTGATCGAATTTCCCTTTCCGAAATAAAGCTTCTGGCTCCTGTCACTCCATCCAAAATTGTTTGTGTCGGACGCAATTACAGAGAACATGCAGCAGAGTTGGGGAATCCCTTGCCTTCTGAGCCACTACTCTTTCTCAAAGCACCTTCAGCCATAATCGCTTCGGGCGAACCGATTAAATTGCCCTTAGTTTCAGACCAGATCGAGCATGAGGGAGAACTTGGGGTCGTTATCGGACGCTCTGCCTCCGGCCTTTCTGATAGTGATGATCCTTTGACTTACGTGCTTGGATATACTTGTGTTAATGATGTCACTGCCCGCGACCTACAGCGAAAAGATGTGCAGTTCACGCGTGCTAAATCTTTTGATACTTTTTGCCCGGTTGGTCCTGTTATCATGACGAAACTCAATCCGGAAAATGTTGCGGTCACGACCCGGGTCAACGGCGAAATAAAGCAGAGGGCGAATACTTCTTCAATGGCCTTTTCCGTATCATTCCTTCTGCGCTACATTTCGCGTGTCATGACGCTTTTCCCCGGCGACCTAATCGCCACAGGCACCCCTGCCGGAGTCTCTCGCCTTCAGGATAGCGATATCGTGGAAGTTGAAGTCGAGGGTATAGGTATCCTGGGGAATCCGGTAGTCAAATCTCAGATGCCATAATTGCTGACGCTGAGTCTTGAGAGATCACTTTAAGTTTGTCAGCGCGCCGACCTCTCAGGTAATACGTGAGAGTTGTATCTATCCAAGATGCCAAAGGATAGCTTTTTCAGGACTGATTAAAGGTAGCTCTAATGACAGGCGAGATCGAAGCAATCCCGAAAGTTATCACTGTTAGAACATATAAATACGATGGAACAGAGCATCGCCAATGGAGCGCAAAAGTCTCCCGGCAACAGAACTCTTTAATCGTTCTCGACGCCAGATTCAAAGAAGAAATTCAGCACCCTTTGCTTGGGACAATTGCTCCTGATACGCTGAGCATTGAATATTACTGGCTGGATCGCTGGTATAATGTCTTCTGCTTCGTTCACCCGGCAGGTGAGCTTCGTAATTTCTACTGCAATGTCAATGTGCCACCTGTTTTTCAGAATAACGTTCTCAGCTATATTGATCTGGATATAGACGTTCTGGTTGCGCCGGATTTTACTTACACAATTCTGGATGAAGATGAGTATGCCATCAATGCTGAGCTTTTCAATTATCCGCCAGAGGTTCGACAGCGATCATGGCAAGCTCTTGATGAGTTGGTCACACTGATTGAAAAACGCGCCTTCCCGTTTAGCGAGTTCAAGTAAACCTTTAACTTCAGACGGAAAATCAGCATAGTCTGGCCCACAAAATATGGCTTCAAAGAAACAACAACACATCCCTCTGACAAAACTCGAACGGCTGAAGAATCGTTCTCATAAAGCTGCTGAAGGCGGCGGAGCGGAGCGCATTGAGAAGCAACATAGCGCCGGGAAGATGACCGCACGGGAACGCCTTCAATTTCTGCTTGACGATGGTACCTTCGAGGAGTTTGATCGGCTCGTCATCCACCGCTCCAGAGATTTTGATCTCAATAAGCAACTGTATGATGGCGACGGCGTGGTCACTGGCTACGGTCTGATTGATGGGCGACGGGTCTTCGTCTTTGCGCAGGATTTCACTGTGTTTGGTGGTTCCCTTTCGGAGACGCACGCCGAGAAAATCTGCAAGGTGATGGACTTGGCGCTCAAGGTCGGCGCACCGGTTGTCGGGTTAAACGACTCTGGAGGCGCGAGAATTCAGGAAGGAGTCGTGAGTCTGGGCGGTTACGCGGATATTTTTCTCCGCAATACTCTAGCGAGCGGCGTCATTCCTCAGATTAGCTGTATCATGGGGCCTTGCGCGGGCGGTGCTGTTTATAGCCCCGCAATCACGGATTTCAATGTAATGGTGAAAGACACCTCCTACATGTTTATCACCGGGCCTGAAATTATCAAGACCGTCACGCATGAAGATGTGACCAAGGAAGAGCTTGGCGGAGCCACCACTCATAATCGTGTTTCCGGTGTTGCCCATTTTGCTGCTGACTCGGATGAACATGCCCTTCGGACGGTGCGAGAGCTACTCTCTTTTCTTCCATCAAATAATATGGACGACCCGCCTCTGAGATCAACCACCGACCCATTTGATCGAACAGAGCCAAAGCTCAATTCAGTTGTGCCGGAAGCGAGCAACCAGCCTTATGATATTCGTGATGTAGTCCATTATATTGTTGACGATGGCTATTTTTTTGAAGTCCACCAGCAATTTGCTCCGAACATCGTTGTCGGCTTCGCTCGATTGGGCGGACGCTCCGTCGGTATCGTTGCCAATCAACCAGCTTATCTGGCGGGAGTTCTTGATATAGACGCTTCAGTCAAAGCAGCGCGGTTCGTGCGATTTTGCGATTGCTTTAACATTCCTCTGATCACTTTTGAAGATGTACCTGGTTTCCTGCCCGGTATTGCTCAGGAACACGGAGGCATTATCAGACACGGGGCGAAGCTGCTCTATGCTTTCGCGGAGGCAACTGTGCCGAAGATTACTGTCATCACTCGGAAGGCTTATGGCGGGGCTTATTGCGTCATGGCCTCGAAACATATCCGCACAGACATCAACTTTGCCTGGCCAACGGCTGAAATTGCTGTCATGGGCGCTGAAGGAGCGGTCGGACTGCTCTACCGCCGCGAGATAAATGAGGCAAAGGAGCCTGTAGAAGCACGGAAAACGCGGGTTGCTGAGTTTGATGAGAAATTTGCCAATCCATATATAGCTGCTGAGCGTGGATTCATAGACGAAGTCATCGAGCCTGCCTTAACTCGCTCAAAGCTCATTCGAGCTTTAACGCTCCTCGAAAATAAGCGCGATACGAACCCTCCTAAAAAACATGGTAACATTCCTTTATAGGCAGCAGCTTAAAGGATCACATGAAGAATTGAGCAGGAAGTTTAAGATGAAAAAGGCCGGGAGAGATGCAAAATCTTTCCCAGCCTTCTACTTTATCGTGGTTGAACCTTATGTCTAAGCTGCACGCTGCCCAGCCCCTACAACTTTATCACCACGTAGTAGTTCAAGAGCCTTCTTAAGCTGTGTATCCTCCTGCGGCTTCGACGGAGTCGCATCAGGCACGACCTCGCGCTTATCATTCGGCTGTGTCGGCTTGCCGACCGGATCGTCGTCATTGCCAGTCAAATCTTCCGGATCAATCGGCTCAAGAACCTCTGGGCGCTTAACTTCAACTGTCGGGACAACGCCTGATCGTGTGCGATCCTCGCCGAGAAATGGCTTGCCGCTGGCCGAAGCCCATTTAATGGTCGTCAGCAATAAGCCGTCGCCATCGCGAAGGGTGAAAAGCTGCTGCTCAGCGCCCGCGCCAAAACTCTTTTCGCCGACCACCTCGCCGCGTTTTCGCTCGATCAGAGCAGAAGCGATAACTTCCGCAGCACCAGCCGTGCCTGAATCAATGAGGGCAACGACGGGGCCATTGAAAAGCGTTTTCTTCGCATCGGCTGCAAAGGTTTTTAGTGTTTTGCTCTCACGTCCAATGGTTTGCGCCAGAATTCCTTCTTTAACAAAGAGCCGGGCGACTTCTACGGATTCGTCCAACAAACCGCCAGCCACGTTCCGCAAGTCAACCACGATTTTCTGTGCGCCCTGTTTAATCAACTCCTGAAGCCTTGCGCGCACATCCGCAGCCTCGCCTTCCGCCAGGCTGTTGATTCGTAAGATGCCGATTTTCCCCGCTTCCATGCGGGCTTCCGCCGCTGGGGCTTTGAATGTTCCCCGCTTGACGGTCAACGTCAATGGGCGGACGTTGGCACGCAGGATGCGGAGTTTAACTTCAGTCCCTGCTGCGCCTTCGAGCAGTTGCCGCGCGTCGTAAAGCGAGATATCGCGTGTAGCTTTGTTATCAATGTACTCAATGACATCACCTGCATGAACACCGGCTTGATCTGCGGGCGAGCCTTTGATGGGAGCAATCACGTAAAGGTAAGAAGAAACCTGTGAAAGCTCGGCTCCAATTCCAACCTTACTATTCTTCACCTCATCGCCATAATCCCGCACCTGATCTGCCGTCAGGTAGGTCGAGTATGGGTCAAGGCCATAAGCTAAGCCACGCAACGCGCCGGCGCGAACCTTCCCCATATTAGGCTCATCCACATAGTCACTCTGGATGTGCTGTAGGACGTTCTCGAAGATGCGCAGTTGCGCACCGGGATCGTTGGCCGGTTGCTGCGCGCGCGTCGAAAGCCACCCTCCGACGACAGCATAGAGGGCGACAAAGGCTGAAAAGACAATCAAAGCGAATTTAGTGCGGAATGTCATCGGTAAACCTCTTGGAGAAAACCATCTTAACTTGACGAGCGCCAGCCAATGGCCTTAGCTTTCATGCTCGCGTATCATAACAGTGGCTGAATAAAGCACGCAAGCCACATCCCCTGATAGGATTGACTACTTTTTGCGGCGGATACTATTACTTCTCGCGCTTTACAAAAACACATTGTCCAACACCGAATCGAGCGAGAGTTCAAATACGCCCCGACGCACCCGTAACCCTCAGGGACGGTTGCTGGCCCTTGATCTTGGCGAGAAACGCGTCGGAGTGGCCATCTCAGACGAGCTATGGATTAGCATTCGTCCCCTTCCCTTTTTACACCGTAGAAATTGGAAACATCTCTTAGCCACTGTGGCCGGACTTGTTCAGCACTTTGACGCTCAAGCCCTGGTGATTGGTTTGCCGCTTAATTTGGATGGAACAGAAGGCAACGCTTCCAGAGAAGCTCAAAGGATCGCACACAATTTTGAGCTTTCGCTCAAAGTGCCAGTCTATTTACAGGACGAGCGGCTTACTACCCGCGAAGCCGAAGGTTCATTGCGTGCCGCAGGCCATACGGGAACGGAACTTGATAAATACGTTGACAGTGAATCGGCTGCGATTATTTTGCGTGATTTTATTGTCAAATCAATTAACCCTTAAAGATCGCTTCTGCCTTTGCATCCCGCATAACTACGTGTTCCCTGATTCTTTTGTTCCTTTTGTGAGATTGCCCGCCCTTAGACTGGAGAGTTAAGCTGTCAGCCGAAACATGAAAAATTGATCTTCGGGGAAACATTCTGGAATTGTGAGTAAGTTGAATTATGAATGAAGCAGACAAGGCAAAGGATAAAAGACGCGCTTTGATCGTGGTTAATGTGCAGAATGATTTTTGTCCCGGTGGGGCGCTGGCAGTGCCGCATGGCGACGAAGTGATCGGGCCGCTTAACGGCTTGATCGAAGAGTTTCTTTCACTTGATGAGCCGGTCTTCAAAAGCCGCGATTGGTATCCGCCGAAGACCAAACAGGTTGAGGACAATGGCGAAATCACTCCCACCCACTGTATTCAGAAGACGCATGGTGCGGAATTTCATCCAGAATTGTTAGACGATCCTCGTATCACAATTATTTCTAAAGGCGCGGATGATGAAAATAACTGTTCCGCTTTTGATGGAACCGATCTGCCCGCGCTGCTCGACGAGCAAGGAGTTAAGGAGATTTGGGTCGGCGGGCTTGCCACAGATTACTGCGTTAAAAATACTGTTCTCGACGCGCTGCGAAAAGGCTTTACTGTGAAAGCCATCGGAAACGCCATGCGCGCCATAGACACCCAACCCGGCGACGGCGACCGCGCCCTTGAAGAGATGCGTCAAAAGGGAGCGGAAATCATCTAAAACAGTTGTTAGTGACGAGTGACGAGTGACGAGCAAGAAAAAGAGTAACGCAGGAGAACAGTTGCGCGCTCTTGAGTTAACTTGTCACGCTCCACTTGTCACTCTCCCTGGTACATGCTGCGAAGAAAATGCACCCACGAGCTATGCTATGTTAGTCGCTCTGCGCCTTTCAGTCGTGTATAATTATCCCGTCTCCATTCAATCCATCAAGATTAAGTTTCAGGAGTTTCCGAACATGAGAGTTTTAATGATAGTCTCGCTTTTATTGTGCCTGTCCGGTGCTGCGATTGCCCAGCGAAGACCCGCCGCACAACCAAAAGAGCAGAAGCTATTTCCCTACCAATATTCTAATGACGATCTGCCAAACGGACTGCGCTTGATAACAGTCCCGACGGATTACCCGAATCTCGTCGCATTCTACATTGTCGTTCAGACAGGCTCGCGCAACGAGATAGAAGACGGCAAAAGCGGTTACGCTCATTTCTTCGAGCACCTGATGTTTCGCGGCAGCGAGAATTTCACTGCCGACCAGCGAGAGGAAATCTTCAAGCGGGCGGGCGCGGACACCAACGCTTATACCTCCGACGACCGCACGGTTTATCACGCGGTTTTCTCGAAAGAAGATCTCGACAAGATTATGGAAATGGAAGCAGACCGCTTCCAACGCCTGAAATACAGTTCTGAGCAATACAAGACGGAGGCCGGTGCGGTGCGCGGCGAGTATGACAAAAACAGTGCCAGTCCTTTCTCTAAACTTTATGAGAAGCTGCGCGAGACCGCCTTTAATAAACACACCTACGCGCACACCACGATGGGCTATATCAAAGACATCGAAGATATGCCTAATCAGTATGATTACAGTTGGGTTTTCTACAATCGGTACTATCGCCCCGAGTACACGACCATCGTGGTCGTCGGCGATGTGCAGCGTGACAACGTGCTCGGGATGGTTAAAAAATATTTCGGTGATTGGAAGCGCGGCAACTACGTCCCGAAGATTCCCTCCGAGCCTGAGCAGACAGCGCCGCGCCA
>JACCVS010000544.1 GCA_013698055.1 Acidobacteriota bacterium | reverse complement strand
GCCGCGAGCATATCTGCGGGTTCGAGTTCAGCGCCGAGCATATCGCGCTCATGCTCTGGCAATTGATCAGCCATCGAACGGTCGCGCAGGTAGTTGACGGGAATCCCGCCCCCTAGATTGATGTGTTCGAGGATGTGTCCCGTCTCGCGGTGAAGCGTGATGAGATGCTCCCACATAGTTTTGAAGGCGGCGGCGAAAGGTTCTATGTCAGGAGTTTGCGAGCCGACGTGGATGTGTATGCCGCAGACGTTGACGAGTTCAGGATGAAGCAGTCCGCGCCGGAAGGCTTCCAGGACTTCTGAGTAAGAGATGCCGAACTTTGAAGTTAAAAGCGCGGTCTGCAACCCTAAGTGCGAGCGTGTGCCGATTTCAGGCGTCAGGCGCAAGGCGATATTGGCGCGCTTGCCAATTCTTTGAGCAGCCTTTTCGACCAACTCGATTTCATAAATCGAATCAACGTTGATGGCATAGATTCCGGCGCTGACTGCTTCGTCCAGTTCAGCATCCGACTTGCTTGTGCCGTTGAAGATAATCTGTTCAGGTCGAAAGCCGACACGCAGGGCTTTGAAAAGCTCGCCGCCGCTGTTGACTTCAATATCAATTCCCGAGTCGCGCACGGTCTTAAGCACACTCATGTTGGAGTTGGCTTTCGAGGCGTAGCAGAAACGAATCGGATGTTCGACCTGTCGCGCGGCGAGCTTCAGGCGCTCGATATTGGAGCGGATACGCGGTTCTGAAAAGACGTAAAGCGGTGAATCATATTCACTGACAAGACGAAGCGCGTCCACTCCATTGATGCTCAGATGTCCCTCGTGTGTTTCGAGGTATCCGGGAATAGCCCACGCCGGACTTTGGGCTATGAGTTGCGATGACATGAATAGATAAGCTCCATCAGAATTGGTCTGGAAGAAAAACTGCAAGCGAAGATAGTTCGGCTACGGAGTCACGTCAAGCCCATGCCTGAAAGAAAAGAAATGAAAATCGCCTTGCTGCCCAATCCCCGTTGCATCTGCCTGTAGAGAATACTTCCTTCGCGAACATGAAGCTGAAGGCTACTTCTATATTTCAATCTAGGTCTGTAACTGCATCATCACTTCCGCCGGGTTCCAGTAAGCCCTGAGATTCTGAATTTGACCATCTTCGTTCAATTCAAAAATATTAATTCCCTCAAACTTCACCTCGCGGCCATTCTTGCCTTTACCGCGCCCAGTCCACTTGACGGCTGCTCCGTTTCCGGCGATGAACATTTGGTCTTCCGTTAATCCGACTTTATCGAATGCTCCGAGGATTGCTTCGAAGAATTGCCGCAAGGCGTCATGTCCGGCAGTCGGCGGCGCTCCGACAGGATCATAGCTGATGGCATCGGGGGCGAAAGTGGCGACCCACGCTTCTGTGTCCATCGCGCGGGTTGCTGCAAAATATGCTTTGATTGATCTTGAAATAGTTTCAGGAGACATTTTCGGTTGATTTCCTTTCTCTCTCACGTTGAACTAAGACACGGCGCAGGATTTTGCCCGAAGGCGATTTCGGAATCTGCCCAATAAATTCCATTCGACGAATTTTTTTGTACGGTGCGACACGCTCCGACACAAAATCCATGATCTCCTGCTCGCCCGCTTCGCCTTTCAACACGACGAAAGCCTTGGGGATTTCGCCAGCTTCTTCATCTGGAAAGGGAATCACGGCTGCATCCGCAATTGCCGGATGAGCGAGCAGGACAGCCTCAAGCTCTGCGGGCGCGACCTGAAAGCCTTTGTACTTGATGAGTTCTTTGGCGCGGTCAACAATGAAGAAGTGGCCTTCCTCGTCTGCGTAGCCGATGTCTCCGGTATGCAGCCAGCCTTCATCATCAATCGTCTGCGCTGTAGCCTCCGGTTGATTGAGGTAGCCTTTCATAACCTGCGGGCCGCGAATATAAAGCTCGCCTTCATGTCCTGTTCCTAATTCGGCTCCTGTTTCAAGGTCAACGATTTTACATTCGGTATTCGGAATGCACTGGCCGATGGAGCCGCCCTTGATCTCTTCCGGGATCTCCGAGCACATGTGCGTGACCGGGCTGGTCTCGGTCAAACCGTATCCCTGTTTGACGACGCACCCGAGTCGTGTTGAGCAGGCATTTGACAGATTCTCGCCGAGCGGCGCGGC
>JACCVS010000643.1 GCA_013698055.1 Acidobacteriota bacterium | reverse complement strand
GTTGAAATAGATTCAGTCGGGAGAGAAGCGATTGCTTCTCCTCAAGTCGTGCCGCGCGGATGGACGCTTGTGCGGGAGCGAGGTGTGATTCTGGCGCTCGCTGCGCTGGTTGTGCTGGGTTTGGGGTTGCGCCTGAGCGGCATTAGCGCACTCGGCTTCGCGGAAGACGAGATTAACAAGGTCAATGCCGTGCGCGCTTATGAGCAGGGCGACATCCGCCCGAACGCCGAACATCCGATGTTGATGAAGGCGATCATGTTCGTCTCCGTCAAGGCGCAGCACGCATGGAACGTACGCTCTTCAAATCAAATCAGCGACGAGACTGCGTTCAGGTTTCCTAACATTCTCTTCGGCGCGCTGACCGTCATCCCGCTCTTTCTCTTGACGGCGGCTTTCTTCGACCGCTGGACAGGACTCTTAGCCTCCGCGCTCTGGGCTTTCGGCATCAACGCTATCACCTACAATCGCATCGCCAAGGAAGACACGCTGCTCGTCTTCTTCATGCTCTTCGCCTTCTACTTTTACGTGCGCGCCAAGCAGGCAGGCCCGCGCGAAGTGAAAACAAAACGGCGCAACTATATCCTGAGCGGCGCGTCCTGGGGATTGATGCTGGCCTCGAAATATTTCCCGCACTACTTCGGCCTGAACATGCTCTATCACCATTATTTTCGTTTGCGGAAGAAAGAGCCGAACGAGCCTGCGGGCAAGACGCCGACGTATTTTTACCTGGTCGCCGGAGCAACTTTTCTGATTGCGAACCCGGCGGTGCTGTTGCCGCAGACCTGGGCATACCTGGACGCATGGACGAGCGGCCAGCTCATGTCGCACACGGGCTACCTGATGGGAGATGAGCTTTACAAGAACACGATGGCGGGCACGCCGTTTTGGGGAACTCCCATCTATTTCTATGCGCTGTTCCTGCTGATTAAAGTGCCGCTGCCGGTGTTGGCTGCTTTCATCGTCGGCCTTGTCGAATGCGTCAGGCGCTGGCGGCAGCCGGGACATGCGTTTCTGCTGATGATGTTTCTGCTCTGGATCGTACCCTACTCACTGATCGGCGGAAAGTGGCTGCGCTATACGCTCTCGCTGATGCCGTTCGTCTACATGATTGCGGCAATCGGCATCGTGACGCTCGTTCGTCTCGTCGCCTCTCAACTGAAAAACGTCGGCGCGGAGCGTGCGCTTCGCTTTGCCAGTGCGCTTGCGCTCGCCTTCTTCATCGCGTGGCCTGCGTGGACGGCTTACGCCAGCCGCCCGCATTATGCCGCGTACACAAATGCGCTCGGCGGCGGGCGCGTCGGCTACTTCTTCCCGCACGACGAGTTTTACGACGACGGGCTACGCGAGGCAATAGAGTTTGTCTGCCGGACTGCGCCGCAGGGAGCCGTTATCACGCATGAAACGCCGGGCGTGGTTGGATATTATCTGGAAAAGTTCGGGCGCACCGACATCCAGTCCCGCGTACTCTCGGACGCCAATTTCAAACTTGCGGACGCTCCCGCGCAGACCTTTATCATCTTGCAGCGCGGGCGCACCTATTTCGAGAATCAGGAGAAGATGAAAGAAGTGCGCTTCAGCTACAGAAAAGTTTACGAAGGTTTCGTGAAGGATGCCGTCGAGGTTTACACTCAATAGCACTGCAAGGGCGCATTTCCAAAAGAACAGCGAAGCAATAAAACCGAACCGGCAACCCGGGGGACATTCGGGTTGCCGGTTCGGTTTCTCTCTGCTGCTACGAGAGGGAACGTGTGCGCTTTCGGGTCAAGCTCTATTGTAAAGTCTTACTGTAATTCTGCGAAGATCGTTACGGTCTCGGCGTTTTTCGCCAACTCGCTACCCGAAGGATTCTTAGCAAGCTCGCGTTCAGCGGCGCGCTCGGCCTTCGACTTCAACATCCCACGACCTTTGACTGAACCGGATGTCCAGACCTGAGCCAGATAGTAGCTGCTGCCGTAGCGGTTGAGGATCAACATCGCACGATTCTTCGGGGCATTAGCTTGAAGAGAGTGCGTCAAGCGAATCGCACTCTGGCGGCCATCGGCGCGGCGAAACACTATTCCGTATCCGTCGTAGATGTCATCTGTCTGATAGCGTATTTGCCTGCTGCGAGCGTCTTGCCGCCGACAACGAAGTCAACGGGATGTTAGCTCTCAGATTGTGGCTGCTTGACTGCGCGCTTGAGGCAGCGGCTGTCATAAATGCGAGGGCAACGATTGAAACCAACATGGTGACGGCTTTCAGGGTTTGCTTTTTCATTTCTCTTCTTCTTACCTTTCCGGGCAATGGTCGTGGGGGTTATCTAGCGACCAATTGTTTTCAAGCTGGCTTTGGCTAAAACCGATCTCTTGACCGCTCTGCCTTGCCTTCAATCTTTTTCGATCCGTCTCTTTCATCTTCTGAGCTATCCCGGATCGTGCCGGAGTTGATTGCTATCCGCGTGCCACCGAGACGCGCGATAGCCTTCAAATGAGACTCGCTGACCGGAAACGTTTGAATGTGAATGAGATGAGATTTAATGCGGGAGAAGGAAGCGATAAGGGATTTTCTTCGGGAGAACGTCAAACTCTATCCGAACAGATAGAGTGGCTATCTACAATGTTAGATGTCTTCCCTCTGCTCACAGTGATTACGGCGTGATACCGACGCGCCGCAGCAAATCCTGAAAGCGCGGGTCATCGCGCAGGCTGTCATAGATTGGGTCGAGTTTGACGGCATATCTCAGCCCATTACGCTCCTGTTCGGCTTTTGCCAGCCACGCAAAGGCTTGTTCTTTGTCCGCCAGTCGGGTGTAGGCAAGCGCGTAATTCATCGCCGGAACGTATTCGCCGCGCATGGCTTTTTCATTAAACCGTTCGAGTTTTTTCTGCCAGAGGGCGCGGACGGCGGCGTTGAAACCTGACGCGGCAAAGGTGCGCTCAAGCATCGTCGCCGATTCATTGTCTCCGGTCAGCCTCAACGCTCTGCTCCATTCGGCGACGGCTTCT
>JACCVS010000639.1 GCA_013698055.1 Acidobacteriota bacterium | reverse complement strand
TGGCAGCATAAAGGATCGCCCGCAATGCTCCCGCCGGGAAAGTTAGTCATTCAAGGTTGAGGGAAGAGCGTGAGCGAAGTCTACTTCGCACAGGATGCTGAGCTGCGGCCTCCTATTGCGCTTAGACTACTTCCTATTCCGGAATTGCTCGTAAAGCTCCGTGTGGCGGCTCGTGAGCGGAAGGCGGCGGCCTTCGATGAAAAGGTAACGAACGTGTGTGCGCGCGTCCAGCAAATCGCCGTCTGTGATGACGAGGTTTGCCATCTTGCCAGCCTCGATTGATCCCATGCGATCCGCCAGATTCATGATCTGTGCCGGATAGAGCGTGATAGCTTTGAGCGCTTCGGCGCGCGGCAAATCGAACGCTGCAGACATGCCCGCATAAAGGGGAAGGTTACGCACGAATTGCCCGGTGCTGCCAGTCGAGATGCAGAAGCGCACCCCCGCCTGTTGCAGTTTGGCCGCGCTCGCATAGTTCACATCGTAAGCATCATCTTCACGCGATGGCAGATCGAGCGCGTTGGTTAAAACGACCGCCACGTTATGCTCGCGCAAAAAGTCCGTCATCTTCCATGCTTCGTTGCCGCCCATGATGATGAATTTCAAGCGCATCTCTTCGGCAAAGCGCACAGCCCCGCGAATCTCTGACTCGCGGTTCGCGCGAAAGATGACGGGCCGAGTCCCCCGCACGTAAGGAACGAGCGAAGCCAGCATGAGGTTTTGATCGGCACGCGGCAGATTCTTGTCGCGCGCGTAAGCATCCTGCGCGCGCCCGTAGGCTTCGGCATCTTTCAAAACTTTACGCAACTGTTCGAGCTGGCGGTCGCGCGTCGTGATCGCTTCGGTGATGTTGCCCTGCTGCGGGTTAAAGAGAGCATCGAATGTCGTCGTCGTGACGCGCGGAAAGTTGATGACGAGCGCGGCCTGCTCAACAACAGCCATTTCGCGCTGAGACGTGCCATTGAGATTGATGAAAGCAGCCTGCCCCGAAATGACGCCGCCGAGCGGCATCGTCACGACGCTCGTCACGCCGTTTACGCGCGTGACGTTGACATAAGCGCTGTGCGGATTGACGGCCACGATGGCGCTGGCGTTCGGGTTCATGTCTCCGACCTCAGTCGTATCAACAGTGCCGGGCGCGCCGCTGCCGATCTCAAGCAGGCCAATTGAAGTTCCCAGATCAATCATGCCGGGATAGATGCTCAAGCCCTGCGCGTTAATTTCTTCTGCGCCTGCCGGAGCCGTGACGTTTGTTCCCACGGCTTCGATCTTGCCGTTGCGGATGAGCAAGCTGCCGTTCTCGATCTCGGGGCCGCTGACCGTTACGATCCGCGCATTGCGAATCAGGAATGTGCCCTGCGGCGCAAGCACGCCGCTTTGAGCCGTCGCGCTGGTTTGAGCTTTGACGCTCAGAGCAGTTAGAAGCAGGCCACAAAGCATCATGGCGACGGCAATGAAAGCAGCGCTTTTCGTTTTGTTCGCGCGTCTCCGCATCCCTGCGTTTGTAAATTTCTTATCTCTTATCACTGATGATTGCCTCCGTCCCAATGATCATCCATGTCGTCTGGAGTGCGAGGAGCACGTGGTCTCGCGGGCGGCGTGCCTTGCGCGGGGGCGCGATTCGGCTCAGCCTGTTCGAGTTGCTTTCGCTCCGCTTCAAGTTGAGGACGGCGCGCTAAATCCTGCTGGCGGTCGAAAACAATCTCGCCATCAATGAATGTGGTCTCGACGCGCGAGACGGTGCTCAACGGGTGACCGCTCCAGATCACAACATCTGCATCTTTGCCGACATCAATCGAGCCGACGCGCGCGTCTATGCCGAGCTGCTTTGCCGGGTTGAGCGTGACCATCTTGATAGCCTCTTCTTCCGTCACATCGCCATACTTCATCACTTTGGCCGCTTCGATGTTGAGACGGCGCGTTAATTCATCCGAGTCCGAGTTGAGAGAGACCAGGACGCCGGCGCGAGACATAATCGCGGCGTTATAAGGAATAGCGTCGT
>JACCVS010000637.1 GCA_013698055.1 Acidobacteriota bacterium | reverse complement strand
CATCAAGGTCGAAGATAGAAGCGGCCAGCAGATAGGAGACGGCAAGCCGTCACCAGCAATGCGGATCGGAATTTACATCGTTGTCGCCCTCGTCATCTTTTTGCTCGGCTTAATCCCAATGTGGCTTAAGGCGAGCGCGGCAGCCTCACAGCGCGACGCGGCGCAGCGTGAGCTTCAGCTAAGCAGGATGCAGAACATGCTCGCTTCATCCGCGGTTGACGCGCAGCGCGGCGAGTATGAACCTGCGCGGCAGGAAGCGAGCAATTTCTTTACTACTCTTCGGGAGCAACTGGATAAGGGGGAGACAGACAAGACCCTTACTTCGCTCCAACGCGATGGTCTCAAGCCACTTCTTACACAGCGCGATGATCTCATAACGCTGCTCGCGCGTAGCGACCCGGCGGCGGCTCCACGTCTTCTTAATATGTACACGGCGTTTCGTAAGGCGATTTTGAGCCTGCCGCCGGAGACTAAGCGGACGCCCTAATTCTCCGCGACGAATGTTGACGATTCCACCCTCGGCGCTATCTCTGGGGAGAAGGGTTCATGTGATCTGAAGTGTCTGGTGAAGGACATAGAAGCCCATACCGGGTCAAATACTTGAGAGAGACCACTTCTATTTGTGCCAAATCGGTCAGGCTTTGCACAGGTGTTATGAGAGAATATCTTTTCTGAACTGTTTTTACGCCTCAGAAGGGCCTGAATCATGAGCTAGTAATAAAATCCTGTCAATAGAAACTGTTCAGCTACCGACATCACTGAAGCGAATTTATCAGGATGGACTCTTCTCTCCGGGGAGCCTTGCTTCGGGTGCGCCCCTCGCCGCTGCCGCATGCTCAATCTCCGCATTTACTTTGCCGCCGACCAGAATCGCTATCCCCGTCAGGTAAAACCACAACAACAGGATGATCACCGCCCCCAAGGAACCGTAAGTCAGGCTGAATCTGTCGAAGTAGCGTAGATAGAGGCGAAAGCAGAAAGAGACCAGCAACCAGAGGACAACACCTGTGATTGAACCTGGCGTAATCCAGTACCACTTCTGATGATAAAGATCAGGCGCGAAGTAGTAGATCAGAGCGAACGCAAAGAGCATGAAACCAAGCACGATAGGCCATTGGAAGATATTCCAGGTGAACATGAAGGCTTCACCCAAACCGAAGCGATTTGCCACACCTTCACCGATCTCGCCGCCATAGAGCACGAGGGCCAGTGCCGAGATAATCAGCACTGCGAGCGCGATGGTGAGACCAACGGCAATCAGGCGGTACTTCCACCACGGTCGCGACTCCTTGACGCCATACGCGGCATTCAGAGTTTCGCTAATGGCTCCCATGCCGTAAGAGGCAAACCATAGGGCAGCCAGCAAGCCAAAGGAAAGCTTGCCGCCGCTGGCGTCTTTGTTGATCTCGTTAATGGTCGTGTATATAAGGTCTGAAGCCGAGCGTGGCACTACCTGGCCCAGATAGCCGAGAAGATTCTTGCGCAGTTCGGTGCCTGCTTCCGCGAAATAGCCGAGCAGTACTGTTAGAAATAGCAACAGCGGAAAGAGCGCAAGCAGGAAGAAATAAGAGAGGGCCGCGGCGCGTGTGAAAATATCACTCTCATAAAGCTCCAACCAGATACGCCGGCCCAGTTCTCTCCAAGTCATCCCGCCTAGCTTCCAGATGGAGGCTAACGCCTTTTGATCTTCTGTATTCATCCGGCTTGAAATTAGCATCAGCAAGAATGGCTTCACAAGACAAAGCGCGGTGACTTAGCTACCAAAAAGGGGTGGTGGTGAATCGTGATGGTTATTACGGTAGCTCAGTTCTCTGGTATCTGCTTGCAGCTTCTCGATCTACGCCTTGAGCCATTTGATGTGCTCGCCCAAGGTGTCAATCGTTCTTTGTTGCAAGCCAGGCTCCGGTTGCGTAGAGAGCCAGTCTCCCGAAAGCACCTTGAACAAATGAAAGAGGGCGTGGGCCCACGCCTGTAGGCTTGATGAATCTGCCAGTGCATGGAATCGGGTAAGTTCCGGGACATCGTGCATCCTCACCGAAGAGAAAATCCGAGGCATCAAGAGAGGAAGTGATATACGGCGAACAAATGACGCCCTTATCTCGCCAGAATCACCAATGTTTGCCAGCCTTTACACGATAGCTGAATAGAAACCCCCGCCAGTTCTCTTCTGAAAAGGGGCATTATCGGAATTGTCAGGGTTGGCCACCCGGTGTGCTAATTAACCCTTATTATTATCACTTATTTAACAAGATGTGAAACCTGTGAAACCAATTGCCATACATGTTGCGCAGAGCGTCAAAAGGGACAGGATTTGTCAACCAACTACTATCTACTTATCACTTATCAGTTATCACTCGTCTGGCCCACTCCGGTATGCCTGCACTTGGCCACGCCCTTCCCTTCGCCTTCCGGGTACCACCAGCCTGATCCACCGCAATCCTGACAGCCGACACCTGACTTCTGA
>JACCVS010000633.1 GCA_013698055.1 Acidobacteriota bacterium | reverse complement strand
AATCTCAGCCTGCGAGTGCGTCCCGGCAGGATTTTCGGTCTCATCGGCCCGAACGGCGCAGGCAAGACCACGACCATCCGCATGATCGTCAACATCACCGCGCCTGATGAAGGCACAATCGAACTCTTCGGCCAGAAGATGAGCGCAGAGCTACAAGACCGTATCGGTTATTTGCCGGAAGAGCGCGGCCTCTACAAAAAGATGAAGATCGTCGAGCAGTTGCGCTTTTTCGGCGAGTTGAAAAACATCAAAGGCAGGAAGGTTGACGAAGCCATTGATCGCTGGCTCGAAAGAGTTCGGCTGACGGAGTGGAAGACGAAGAAGGCGACCGAGCTTTCCAAGGGTATGCAGCAAAAAATCCAGTTCATCGCCGCGGTTCTGCACGACCCAGACTTGATGATTCTGGACGAGCCTTTCTCCGGCCTCGACCCTGTCGCCCAGGAGCTTTTGAAAGAGATCGTTCTGGAACTAAAGGCAGAGGGTAAGACCATTATCTTCTCGACACACCAGATGGAAGTTGCCGAAAAGATTTGCGATGACATCTGCATGATTAATAAATCACGGAAAGTTCTCGACGGCACGTTGCGAGAAGTCAAAAGTAGTTTCGGGCGAAACTCCGTGGCGCTCAGGGTGGAAGGCGGCGATGGCGTGTTGGCCGACCCGAATCTAGTCGCCAAAGTGGAACATCACAGTGATGAGATAGAAGCTCTCCTGGCGGAAGGCGCAGACGCGCAGAGCTTGCTCCAAAGACTAATTGCGGCGGGCGCGACCGTCAGCAAATTCGAGTTGGTCGAGCCGAGCTTGAATGACATCTTTATCGCGAAGGTGGTTGAAACCGAATGACGAAATTTCTGGCAGTGGTCAAGCGCGAATACCTGACGCGGGTTCGCACCAAGATGTTCATCATCTTCACTGTGCTAGGGCCGGTAATGATCGCCCTCTTTACGGTGGTGCCCGCATACATCGCCAGCATCAAGCCGAGCGCGACGCGCATCGCCATTATTGACCAGACCGAAGGCGGGAAGATGTATGAGCGCGTGCGCCAGTCCATCCTGGGCAAGAAACCTGACACTTCGGAGGGCGCAAATCAAAACGCCAACTCCAATACTGAACAGTCTGGCGGCGAAGCAGATGCCCA
The DNA here is from genome assembly GCA_013698055.1 of Acidobacteriota bacterium. Lineage (GTDB taxonomy): Bacteria > Acidobacteriota > Blastocatellia > Pyrinomonadales > Pyrinomonadaceae > QHXM01. The sequence continues at coordinate 6,267 of JACCVS010000633.1, read as the reverse complement.
GCTAGATAATAAGGGAAGCAGTTTCAAGATCGAGGCTGCGCCGCTGAATGGGCGTTCGCTCAAAGAGGTCAGCAATGAGCTTAACGGAAGAGTGAATAAAGACGAGCTTGAAGGATACATCATTCTTCCACCGGATATTTTACAGAACGGGGAGGTGCAGTATTCAGCTCGCAACGTGGGCGATGATTTTACGAGGGAGCAGATTAGAGGACGTATCAGCAGCGCCGTTCGCGATCAAAGGATGGACGATGAAAACATCTCTCCTGACCTGATCGCCCGAATCAACACGCCCGTCCCGATGAGAGCCACCAACACCGAGAGCGGCAAACAGGAATCGGGGGGCGGCTTCTTCTTCGTCTTCATCGTCGGCTTTCTGATTTACATCATGATCATCATGTACGGCCAGGTGATTCTCGGTGCGGTCGTTGAAGAGAAGGAGACGCGCATCGCTGAGATGTTGTTCTCTTCGGTTAGCTCTTTCAAGTTGATGCTCGGTAAATTAATCGGCGTCTCACTGGTCGCGCTGACACAGTTTGGCGTCTGGGCGCTGGCCTTCGGCGCTTTTTCGCTTTACGGCGTGGGTCTGCTCTCCGCACGCGGACTGAACATCTCGCTGCCGCCTGTCCCGCCGATCTTTTTCCTTTATTTCTTTCTCTTCTTCATGCTCGGCTACTTCATCTACGCGACCGTTTACGCGCTCGTCGGCTCGGTCGTGACCACGACACAGGAAGGCGGGCAACTTGCCATGCCTATCCTGTTTATGTTGATTATAGGATTCTACTTCGCGTTTCCCGTGATCCGCAGTCCGAATTCTTCGCTGGCTTTCTGGGTCTCCATGTTCCCGTTCTTTTCGCCGATCACGATGATCGTCAGAATCGTGACGCAGACTCCGCCTCTCTGGCAGATTCTGCTCTCGCTCGGCATCGGCTACGCCACCGTGTTGCTATTGATGTGGCTGACCGCGCGCATCTATCGCATCGGGATGCTGATGTATGGCAAACGGGCGACGGTTCCCGAAGTACTACGCTGGATCAGGCAAACGTGAGAAGCAATGGCTAGTGGTCAGTGGCCGGTGATCAGTTAAAAGCAAAGGCTCACCGCTGCTCATCGTGTTCTTCTTACCGATTACTGGCCACTGATTACTGAGCACTGACTTATGGGCATCGAAATCGAAAAGAAGTATCGCTTGACGCGCGACGAGCGCGAGCAGTTAATCGGGAGGCTGCGCGAGAGCGGCGCAACACACGAGAGCGAGGAGTTTGAAGAGAACACATTGTATGCAGGTAATAATCTGGATGCCGGCAAACAGGTGCTGCGTCTTCGTCGTGTCGGCGGTAGGGCTATTTTGACTTATAAAGAGCGGGGCACTTCCGAGTCGGCAATCAGGCGACATCGTGAAGATGAAACAGTTGTCGAAGATGCAGAGGCTCTCGCAGCGATTCTTGACGCGCTCGGCTACAAACCCGCGCTCGTTTATGAGAAGCTGCGCGCGACGTGGAAGTTGAAAGGCGCGGAGATAGTCGTTGACGAATTACCGTTCGGCCTTTTCGTTGAAATCGAGGGGGAAGAGAACATCATCATTGAGGCCGAACAATCACTCGGCCTTGCTAAAGCGGAGGCGGAGATGGCTACTTATCCCGAGTTGACAGGGCGGCACGGGCAGAAGCAAGGAGACGTAATCGAAGCCCGTTTCAAATGATTCTCCAATACGCCGAGTCCTCAATCGAATCAATAAAAAGCGGCTTCGCTCTTGATAGAGCGAAGCCGCTTTCATTTTTGAGTTCGGACAGGCCGAATTACATGCCCATGCCGCCGCCCATACCGCCCATGCCGCCGGGCATTCCCTGATTGCCGCCCTTGTCGTCTTCAGGCAGTTCTGAAATCATCGCTTCGGTCGTCAGCATCAGCCCCGCGATGCTGGCTGCGTTTTGCAGTGCAATACGCGTCACCTTCGCCGGGTCAATGACGCCCGCTTCGACGAGGTCTTCCATCGTCTCCGTCGCAGCGTTGTAACCGAAGTTCTCTTTCTTGTGGTCACGAACGTTCTGGACGATCACCGCGCCTTCTTTGCCCGCGTTCTGCACGATCTGGCGCAATGGCTCTTCGAGAGCGCGTTTGACGATGCCGACACCGATCTGCTCGTCTGCATCGCCCTCGCCTACCTTATTGGCTAAGAACTTCTCAAGCGTTTTGGCCGCCCGCACTAACGTCACGCCGCCGCCGGGGACGATGCCTTCCTCAACCGCCGCGCGCGTGGCGTGCATGGCGTCTTCAACGCGAGCTTTCTTTTCCTTCATCTCGGTCTCGGTCGCTGCGCCGACTTTGATGATGGCAACGCCGCCGACGAGTTTCGCCAGCCGTTCCTGCATCTTCTCGCGGTCGTAGTCCGAAGACGAATCCTCAATCTGCGCCCGCAAGGTTTTCACGCGTCCCTGCATGTCGCTTTCTTTGCCCGCGCCATCAACGATGGTCGTGTTGTCTTTGTCAACGGTGATCTTTTTAGCGCGGCCCAAATCTTCAACCTTGACGCTCTCCAGCTTGATGCCGAGGTCTTCAGAGATGACTTTGCCGCCCGTCATAATCGCGATGTCTTCGAGCATCGCTTTACGGCGATCACCAAAGCCGGGAGCTTTGACGGCAGCGATATTAAGCGTACCGCGCAGCTTGTTGACAACCAGCGTCGCAAGGGCTTCGCCTTCGACATCTTCGGCAATGATCAGCATCGGTTTGCCCATCTTGGCGACCTGCTCAAGCAGGGGCAGCAAATCCTTCATTGAGCTGATCTTCTTTTCGTTGATGAGAATCAATGGATTATCAAGCACCGCTTCCATTCTCTCAGGGTCGGTCACGAAGTAGGGAGAGAGGTAGCCGCGATCAAACTGCATTCCCTCGACAACTTCGAGCGAGGTGTCCATCGTCTTCGACTCTTCGACGGTGATGACGCCGTCTTTGCCGACCTTCTCCATCGCGCTGGCAATGATGCCGCCGATGGTCGTGTCGCCGTTGGCCGAAACCGTTCCGACCTGTGCGATCATGTCACCCTTAACGGGCTTCGACAGACGCTTGATCTCTGCGGTGGCGCGCTCGACGGCTTTATCAATGCCGCGCTTGAGAGCCATCGGGTTCGCACCCGCTGCGACAGTCTTCACGCCTTCGCGGAAGATGGCCTGCGCGAGTACGGTTGCGGTAGTCGTGCCGTCGCCCGCGACATCGGACGTCTTCGAGGCAACTTCGCGCACCATCTGCGCGCCCATGTTTTCGAGCGCATCTTTCAACTCGATCTCTTTCGCCACTGTGACACCATCTTTGGTGATTGTGGGTGAGCCGAATTTCTTGTCAATGACGACATTGCGTCCTTTGGGGCCGAGCGTGATCTTAACAGCGTCGGCGAGCTGATTGACGCCGCGCAGGATAGCCGCGCGCGATTCCTCGCCATGAATTACTTGCTTTGCCATTTGTCTTTCTTCTCCTAACTCAATGTGTGTGGAAAAACCATCAATGAAAAAAGCGGCTGTGTCTTAAGCTAAAGACTACTTGCCGCCTTTTTTGCTGCTGCTCGATCCTGATGCTGCTCCCGCGCGCTGGATGATGCCGAGAATTTCGTCCTCACGCATAATCAACAGCTCTTCGCCGTCGAGCTTGATCTCCGAGCCGCTGTACTTACCGAAAAGCACGCGATCACCCTTTTTGACATCAAGGGTCTGGCGCGTGCCATCTTCCCTGAATTTGCCCTCACCGACGGCGACGACCTCGCCCTCCTGCGGCTTTTCTTTGGCCGAGTCAGGGATGATGATCCCGCCGCGAACCTGCTCGCCTTCTTCGATTCGACGCAAAATCACACGATCTTGCAGGGGTGTAATGTTAATTGCCATACTTCTTTCACTGCTCCTTCTTCTGAGATTTACCGGAAAAATTACGGTTTTATGGGATGAAATAGCTTTTCGCCATCGATTTCTAGCACTCTGTCTTAACGAGTGCTAGAAGTATAGCAGGATGGAGGCTCTTGTCAATATGTCAGTCGGATAGCAGGAAAGGAAGTGGAGATTTAAGTCCGCAAATGTAACGGTGTGACTGCGCTCTAAGCATCTATTTCGTTGCTCGAGCGGATTGTCATGCTGTCTAAGTCGCCTCGCGCACTGTCTGAGCAAGGTTTCGCGCTGTACAAGTGAACTTTCACGCTGTTCGAGTGAGGTGTAACGCTGCGCGAGTGAGGTGCAACGCTGCACGAGTGATCTTTCGCGTTGAAAAAGTAATCTTTCACCGAGTTTAAGTAATCTTTTATGCTGTTAAAGTGACCTGTGACGCTGTATGAGTGACCTTGTACGCTGTTTGGGCAGGCTTTCGCTCCGTCTGAATGAAGTTTCAGTCTTTTTTCAGGTACTTCCGCCCGGAACGCTTGGCAGGGCGAACGGGAGTTTCCTGTTTGCGGTAGGTTGAGACGCGCTTGGAGAGCGTATTGCGATGAATGCCCAGAATATTAGCTGTGCGCGAAAGGTGATCCTTATGACGTGACAGGGCTTTTTGAATATAGAGCTTCTCAAACTCGGCGAGGGCTTCGTCGAGCATAATCTGGCCGTCAAGCATTTCATCTATCAGGGCTTCAAGGCGCGCGCGCATCTGCATTTGGATTCTCCAGCGATAGAATTCGTTAGAGCTGGTGATTATTTGCTATTCATCAAACCTGAGTAGCCTTCATAAAAACGTGTGCGTATTTCTTTTGAGGTAAAGACACCTAATAATTTTGCTCCCTGCGCCAGGATGGGAGCGGTGCGCGCCTCCGTGACGGAACTGATACTGACAGGAAAAGCTGTCAGCGCGAGATAGAGAATCGAGCAAACGGCCAACCCGCGCAAAAGCCCGAACGCGCCGCCGAGGACACGGTCAAACCAATCAAGGCGGACATGCTTCAAGCCTCCTGAGACCATCCGACCGGCGAAGAACCCACCGATCAAAGCGATGACCATAATCAAAATGAAACCGCCTGCGTTTGCCGCACTGTCAGTTTCAACCACATTAAGCCCGCGCAGGATTGCTCCCACTGCTTCGTAACCCTGCGCGGCGACAAAAAGACCGATGATTAGCGCCGCTCCCGTCAACAACGCTCGCACAATCCCGCGCATGGCACCCGAGACGACAGAAGACGCTATAAGCGCGAGCACAATAAAGTCAAAAAAAGTCATCTTAAAAGTCTGGCGAGTCCGTTGAGTCTAAAAAAAGGTCCGGCGAATTTATTGACTCGATAGGCTCACGGACTCAGAGGACTTTATAGACTTTTCCCTACGAGCAGGCGATAAGCCTCAAGGTATCGCTCGGTGGTGGCCTGCGCGATTTCGGGGGGCAGCGGCGGCGCGGGCGGTTGCTTATTCCAGTCGAGAGTTTCGAGATAGTCGCGCACGAATTGTTTATCGAACGAGGGCTGTGATTTGCCTGGTGCATACTGATCCGCTGGCCAGAAGCGCGAAGAGTCCGGAGTTAAGACTTCGTCAATGAGAATGATGCGGCCATCTTTATCTCTTCCGAACTCAAATTTTGTATCGGCGATGATGATGCCACGGGTTCGCGCGTATTCGCTTGCCTCGCTGTAAACACGCAATGAAATGTCGCGAAGAATACCCGTCACCTCTTCGCCGAGTATTTCGCTCATGCGCGCTTCGCTGATATTTTCGTCGTGGCCTTCTTCGGCTTTTGTCGAAGGTGTGAAGATCGGTTCGGGCAATTGCTCAGATTCGGTCAACCCCGCTGGCAACTGATGGCCGCACACTTCGCCGGTACGAAGATAATCTTTCCAGCCTGACCCGGTGATGTAACCGCGCACGACGCACTCGATTGGAAAAACATCTGTTCGGCGGACGAGCATCGAGCGCCCGCGCAAAGACTCGTCGTATTGTCTGGCGGCTTCGGGCATCTCCGCGAGTTGCGTGGTCACGAGATGATTGGGAACGATGTGGCCTAACTTTCCAAACCAGAAACGAGAGAGAGCGGTCAGCACTTCACCCTTGCGAGCGATGGGTGTCGGCAAGATGCAATCGAAGGCCGAGATACGATCCGTTGCGACTATCAGGAGATGAGCATCGTCTGCCTCATACACGTCGCGCACTTTGCCGCGACGCATCAATTTAAGGTCGGAAAAAGAGGTTTCCAGTACGGGCTTAGTGGCGGTCATAATAGTTGGCTCGAATCGGTTAAGAATATTTGAAGAGCATTAGCGGAAAAGCGAGTCGAGATAATGCTCGCGCCCCGCAGCTTTTGTCAAGGGATTAGTTTTCA
>JACCVS010000631.1 GCA_013698055.1 Acidobacteriota bacterium | reverse complement strand
CAACACCCATCAGGTCTTGAGCAATTTCCTGCTGGCGATCGAGGTTGTCCTGCTTGCGTTTCAGCAAGTCTGCGGGCACGCCTGCGGTGATGTCCGCTCCGGCCTCGCCGAGCATGTCCAGAAGCGAACGGGCGCGTCCCTGCTCAACGACCTTGAATGCTTCGGCTGCGTAAGCGAGCGCCTGTCCTTCGAGCGGCGCACCGACGGTGGGCGCAACCAATAGAGCCATCTCGGCGAGATTGTTTGAAGTCTCGTCGTAAACGTCTGCCGTCGTGGAGAGGAATGTCGTTCTTGATTCGTCGGCGCGGAGACTCCCGGCGCGAATCGTCTCAATGGTGGCAAGCGCTTCGCGATAAGACGCGATGGCTTCTTCTCTTCCCTTCAAAGATTTCTTCGGGTCTTTATCGAGCGCAGCCTGCATCCAGCGCGCCTTGCCAAGCCCGCGCTGCGCCGGCCACATCAGATCAAGACGTTTGTCGTCGCGCGCTCCCTTGACGGCGTCTGTATAGAGTTTAACTGCGTCCTTCGAGCGATTCTGGCGCAACGCAATATCGCCAAGATTGATTCTCGCGGCGGCGCGGACGCGACGCGACTGTCCGAACTTGCCGATGATCGGCATTCCGGCTGTCGAAAGCGCTTCTTCGTAGTGCTTTCTTGAGCCGTCAAGGTTGTTATTAAAATAATCAATGCGCCCGACTCCGATTTCATGTGTCGAGTAGATGATATTCTGGCGATAAAGCTCGACAGCTCCTTTGACGGCACCGGCAACCCCCATCGCAGTGCTGGCGGCATCACCGCTTGGCAGGCTGCCCCGCAGACCGCCGCCGCTCATCAAGCCGCCGAGGCTGGGCTTTTTCACCACGCCGCCTGTGAGCTTCGACGGGTCGGGCTTCACAACATTCATCTGGCCGTAGGCGGAGGACGCTTCCGAGGTCTTCCCCATACGGTAATAAGTGTCGCCGATTTTGGCGAGCATCAAGTTAGCGTTGAATTCGTTGTCGGGCATTCCGATGGTGGTTTCCAGCGCGCCCTGACTGCTCACGGCTTCCCTGAAAGCACTGTGCGCGTCCTGGTAATATTTGACGGCGACGGCGTACTGCCCCTGTCGCATGTAAAGATCGCCAAGCGCATCGTTGGCGGCAGCAACACCTTTGGGGCTTCCGCTCTGTTTGAACTGGCTGAGAGCGTTCTGAAGCTGTACCAGCGCAAGGTCAGCCTTGCCGCGCTTCAAAAGAACTCTGCCCTGCTTGAGAGCTTGCGCCGCGCCACCCGCTTGGGGCGCGGTCTCTGGAGCGGAACCACTCGTTGTTAAATCTCCGTTCCCGGCGAACGCTGCCAAAGAACTACCGGGAATGATAGTCGAGACTAGAGATAGAGAAAGAAGAAAAGAAAGTGATTTTGATTTGGGTTTCATATAGGTGCTCCGGGGAAATGAAGGAGTCAGAAGTCAGGAGACAGAACAAAGGGGAAATCTGTGAAAGTGTTTCTCAGCCTTACCCATTCTGACTCCTAACTTCTGGATTCTGAATTTTGTTTCGCCTGTCTTCTGCTTTTCGTTATTGCTTTTCGTTGCTTTACTTGTGAATCAGATCAACAGCCGTGACGAGAATCGGCGCGTTTGATGAAACGTTCATGCGAATGACGGAAGGTTCGGGCGCGCTCTGATCTAAGCCGAGGCCGCGCGTGACCGCCACCTGCTCGGTCTGCGTCTGCTTCTGACCGTAGCTCTTGCCTTTCACCACGCCGACCTTCGCTTCAACATTCGCTTTCACTTGCGCCCAGACGCCGACAGGAGGTCGCCACGGGCAGCGACTCTGGCCGCAGTAGTTGACCAATGCCGTGTCCGTCGGAATGCCGGGCAGTGGCTGCCTGCTCACGATGATGTAGAGACGCTCGTTCGCCGGGTTCGCGTCAAACTTGAACCAGTTTTTCACGCCCGGCTCGTTCCAGGGGATTTCATAAGGCACGTGGGCTTCGATTTTGTTAGCGCCATTTTCCAGACGCACGTCGGGGTAGAGCATCTGCGGCTCGCCGTTGTTCTCCGTGTGAAAGATGTAGAGATAGCCGTCCGTGTTCGATTCCATAGAGAGGCGAATGCGGTCGCCCG
>JACCVS010000604.1 GCA_013698055.1 Acidobacteriota bacterium | reverse complement strand
CGGGCGACGTGCTTGTGTTGGTGTTGCCGCTCGTTCCGGTTGCTGTTGCTGATTCCGTCGGCTTTGGCCACTGATCTTTGGGCACGTTGCGATAAATGTCTTCCATCTTCAAATAGCCGTCTTTGACCACTGTGTTCATCACGTCGTCTTTGCCAATGGCCATCGGTTCGTGAAGAATCGCTGGAACATCTTTCCTGCCATTGTTGATCGTGGTCGTGGTTGCTACTTTCTCGCCTCGCGCAAGCTTGATCGCTGCGTCAACTGCGCTTTCAGCGAGCGGCTTAATCGGTTTGTAGATCGTCATTGCCTGCTTGCCTTCGACGATGCGTTGCAAGGCCGCGAGGTCTGCGTCCTGACCCGAAACGAGAACTTTCCCTGCCAACCCTTGTGCTTCGAGCGCCTGAACGACGCCGCCAGCCGTTCCATCGTTCGAGGCAACGACAGCCTGCACGTTATTACTCGATTGAGTCAGGGCGTTTTCCATGTGCTTCATCGCCTCGTTGGGCTGCCATTCTTTGGCGTAAGGATCGGCGACAATTTTGATGTCGCCACGATCAACATAAGGCTTCAGGATTTCCATTTGTCCTTGACGTAAGAGAACTGCGTTATTGTCTGTTGGCGCGCCGCCGATTAGAACGTAGTTGCCTTTCGGCTGCTTATTCACGAGATACTGCGCCTGCATCTGGCCGATCTTCACCACCTGGTGGGCAATGTAAAGATCAACATCGCTATCTTTAATCAATCGGTCATAGCTGATGACGGGCTTACCCGCCTTCTTCCCGGCTTCGACAATCGAAGCCGCAGCTTCGGCGTTATGCGGAACAACGACAAGGACATCAACTCCCTTGGTCAACAAGTTCTCGGCCTGCTTTTGTTGCTCCGCATCGCTGCCGTTAGCGACCAATGTAGTCACTTCGGCTCCCTGCTTTTTGGCATAGGCTTCGAACAAATCCTTATCACGCTGCCAGCGTTCTTCCTTTAGCGTGTCCATTAAAAATCCAATGCGGACGGGGCCTGTGCCCTTCATCTGTGTATTGCCCCCGCTCTGATTCTGCGGTGCGCTGACGCAACCTGTGATCAGCAATGCGCTCAGTAACAGAAATGCCAGAGATGTTCTAATGGTTCGCATAAATTCGGGTTCCTTCCTTCTCGTTGATTATTCTGTAGGCCGCCACTCCCCGGCGGCGAATGCCTGATGGCATGACAAGAGCGCCAGCGCGCTGTGGGATCAGCGGAATAAACTTTCTGATCGAGACTCTTAGCTTATCAGAGGCTGACCCCTATTATCCATTATCCATTTCCGAAGTGGTTATCGGACGCCCTCTCATGCTTTGGAAGATGCCAGACCTGGAATAGCTTCGATACTCACCATGAAGTCCACGCGTTGATTGTCCGAATTGGAGTGGATTAAGTTACAATCCATTTACATATTCATATACATTGATAAGTGATGGCATTAAATGGTGCAAATGGGTTTCAAGGAATGGCTGCGAAAGTTCGGAATGATTGCCGCCGTAATTGTTCTGGTTACGGCTTTCGCAATAGCTGGCATTTATAGATGGAAAAGAGGTCGGAATTTAGCGCAACCTTCAGAATCGGCGACCAGTGAAAATAACGCTCTGCCCAATGCCATTGACCTTCACCAGCTTGCTGTCAATAAAGTTGAAGCAGACCGGGGAGAGCCGACGGGCAATAAAGCGCGCATCAACATCCCCGCCGAGTTAAAGCTCTACAAAGACACAAAGCGATTTCTTGCCATTCAAGTTGCGGAATGGCGTAAGCACAAATTTCAGATTCCTCACGACTTTTCCGAGTTGGCCTCGATGGTACAGCAAGGGGAATTCACTATCCTCCCACCTCTCACGCCTGATTACATCCTTTATGGAGTCGGTCTCAAAGCGGATGGTGAGCTGACGCATTACGATCAGAAAACGGGCAAGAGCGCCCCGCTTTTCCGTGATGAAACAGAAATAGAAAACGAATTAGGGCGACTGAATACGGCTTTCAAGGAATTTGAGACAAAAGCTCGTGAATTGAAAACCGAATTGGCGCGGATGAAGAACGTTGATCGTTCTCAGCGCGCTGAAACACTTCGGCAGATTACAACGGCGCAAAAATCAGCCGCCGCGACCGAAACCAGAAGAGACCTGATTACCTCTTTCTACAAAAGCGAAGAGCACAGGAAAGTATCGGCCAGTGAATACCAGAAGCTCGCAGAGTTGTCTCGCAGTTTCGATGGTGTGGCATACGATCTCAACGAAGCCGTTCCACGTAAAAAGCTGAAGATGCGCTTGCTGAGCGGGCTTCGCCCCTCCGCTCTCAGACAGTTAGCAGAAATCGCTAAGGCTTATCGTGAAAAGTTTGACAGGCCCTTGCCGGTAACTTCTCTTGTTAGAACGATAGAGTATCAGTGGCAACTAGGCGATGCGGGAAACCCCAATGCCACCCGCATAGACGTGCCGCCACACACGACCGGACTGGCCTTCGACATCTTTACCTTTTACATGAGTGGCGCCGAGCAGCAGTTTTTGATAGACGAAATAGCGCGGCTGGAAAGAGAAGGACGGTTAGAGGCATTGCGCGAAAACAGAAATCACATTCATGTCTTCGCCTTCGCGGACGCCAAGCCTCCAGAGGAACGGCTGATCCAGGAATCAGTGACGATGAAATCCTCGGAAGAGAGTAACGAGCAGGAATAATTACGAAAGCGGCACGCGCCCTTAGAATTCCACCGAGGCATTAAGAGCTGACCAGCCCCTTTTTGATGTTTCGCTGCCAGGCCTCGTAATTCCTGATACGTCTTTTGGCTTGCTTGCGCCTCAGATTCATTTGCTGGGCTACGTATTCGATCCGCTCGGTGCGATCCTTCTTCTTATCATAAGGAACTCCCGGTG
>JACCVS010000539.1 GCA_013698055.1 Acidobacteriota bacterium | reverse complement strand
TAGCTGAATCTTGAAAACTTCATACGCGGCGACTTAGTGTTTTATGGGAATTGGCGGAATAACATCGGTGGGGAGGAAAGGGGTTAAGTCTATGCAGTCTGTAATTGACCTGCCGGAAACTATATCTAACCCTAACACCGTACCAACGACTACGATGAGAGTTAATAGCAAGGCGACTACCTTAACTGTACGCGGGCGCAACATGCGGCAAGATTATCACTTATCCAGTAATGCGACAATATCCTCAAACCTCCAAATTTTCATAGATTATTCAGGCATGAAAAGTTCAAACTGAACCGCTACCTGAAATAGGGCGCGCTGGCAATTGATTACATATTCCTTTAGAATAGCTTCCCTCCACCACCGAAGCTCTCAGCCCCATGAAGAATTATAATTTTTAATCAACTTCTGCCACGCCTTTTGTGCGGGCAGTAGGTCAGGCTTTATCTATCCGGGGTGAAAGTTATGAAGCTATTTCCAGTTAATTCTGAGCAAGGAGCAGCGGTTCATTCGTTATCCCGACGACGGGAGAAACGTCGGCTAATGTCTGGTATCGCATCCATTTGACGGTCAGGGATTCAGCAGGGTTAACGCACATCTCTTTCCGCGACATCTTGCCACGCACATCAACCATCACTCTGGCGACTAATCCCGCCGGGCTTCAGCTTACTCTTGACGGTCAGCCCGTCACTACACCCATCCAGATTGTCAGTGTGGTCGGACTGACGCGAACGCTCGGCGTCGTCTCGCCGCAAGTGGTCGGCGGCGTCTCTTACCAGTTCTCTTCATGGTCGGACGCGGGGGCGGCCACGCACGACATTTCGACTCCCGCGACGGATACGACTTACATCGCAACCTTCAACGCCCAGCAGCAGACGCTGCAATTCGGCGCGGCCAGCTACAGCACGGGAGAGGGAAGCGGAAGTCTCGCCATTACCATCACACGCTCTCAGGGCACAAGCGGTGAAGTCTCGGTTGACTACGCCGCAAACGGTGGCACGGCTTCGGAGCGAACGGACTACACAACCTTCATCGGCACGGTTCGTTTTCTGAACGGTGAGACGAGCAAAACCCTGACGCTGCTTCTGACCGAAGACGCATTCGTAGATGGCAGTAAGACCGTGAATCTCATTCTCAATAACCCGAAAGGGGCAATCCTCGGCGGGCAGAACATTTCAACAGTGACCATCGCAGACAATGACACGACACCTTCGTCTGCGAATCCTATCAACGAGACTCCAGTTTTTGTGCAGCAGCATTACCACGATTTCCTCAACCGCGCGCCCGAGCCAGCGGGTTATCAAGGCTGGCAGAATATCCTGACCAATTGCCCGCCATCGGGACGCGACGCCAATGGCAACTACTGCGACCGCATCGAGGTCTCATCTGCTTTCTACCGCTCGCCGGAATTTCAACAGCGCGGGTTTTTCGTTTATCGCTTCTACTCGTCCAGCTACGGGCGCATTCCACGCTACGTCGAGTTCATGCCCGACATGGCGCGCGTCAGCGGTTTTCAAACCACAGCGCAGGAGGAAGCCAGCAAGGTAGCCTTCATAGAGGATTTCACGGCGCGGCAGGAGTTCAAGAATCGCTATGACGCTCTAACAAATCCGCGCGCATACGTCGAAGCAATGGAGGCGGCGGCGGGCGTCGTCCTCTCAAACAGGGAAACTTTGATTGCCGAGTTGGCGACCAACCAAAAGACTCGGGCGCAGGTGTTGAGAGCCGTGGCCGAGAGCGCGGAGGTTTACGGGAAATACTTTAACCAGGCATTCGTCGTGATGCAGTATTTCGGTTATCTCAAGCGCGACCCGGATATTCTCTACCTGAACTGGATAGAAACACTCAACCAGACGGGCGATTATCGGGTGATGGTCAACGGCTTCCTCAACTCTAGTGAGTACAGGTCAAGATTCGGTCAACCATAGCTCATGGGTCTAAATCAACTCAGATTTGGGAGAGGCGGCGGAGCTTACGCTTGAATTCTTCAGCGGTCAGACGATATTTGAAAGCCTTGACACCGTTGATGACGATGACGGGAATTTCCCAGCCGTAAAGCTCCTTGAGTGCCGGGTCGCTTTCAATGTTGATCTCTTCGAGCGCGTATTCTTCACCACAATCTGCTGCCAATAGCATCTCCTTTGCCTCCTCGCACAGGTGGCAACCGGGTCGTGTGTAGAGAATGACGTGGGCTTTCATGATAATCCCGAAAAACAGAATCCAGAAGTCAGAAGTCAGGAGTCAGAAGAAAATAGAAACAGAAGAAAAGTGGTTCTCAGCCGTTCATTCTGAATTCTGGATTCTGACTCCTGACTTCTGCCTTTATTTTAACCTTGCCACAGAATTGTGAAAATAGTATAAATACCCCACCGAGCCAATTATACATTCATCTGGCGCGGCGCTCTTCATGATAACGCATAGCTTTCTGAGTCCGGTCGCAGGGTTTCTAACTCCTGTCAAGGCGGTCGTATAACTTGCGTCCGAACTTCACGGTAGCAGTCTATCAACAGGTAATCAGGCTTGACGCACGTAAAGCAGATGGAGGTCTGCGGCGTGGATAGCAAACCAAATTCTAATCTTCCAGGCAGAAGCGCATCCGATACTTCCGATACGCGAGAAGTCCCGTCAGGGACAACTCCGGCGGCTCGTATCAGCGAAGGCGCAGCCATAGCTTCTTCGACTTCGACACCGATGGTAGCCAGGGGCATTTCCGCGCCCGTCGCCGCCCGTCAGACCGGCGCTGTGTTGGAAGCCGCGCCTGATCCGCCGGTCAACAAAATGCGCCGTCGCATCGTCTGGGCTGCGGTCGTGGGATTTCTGACGACCTGTTTCCTGATGTTCGTCCGCTTCTTTCTGCCGCGCAGCATCTTTGAGCCTGCGACCAAGTTTCGCATCGGATTCCCGGATGATTACGCAGTTGGGGTGGACGATAAATGGCAGCAGCAATATCGCATCTGGGTAGACAAAACTCCCGACCGACTTTTCGTCATCTATGCGCGCTGCACGCATCTCGGCTGCACGCCTGACTGGAAGGCGTCTGAGAATAAGTTCAAATGCCCGTGTCACGGCAGCGGCTATGATAGCGAGGGCGTCAACTTTGAAGGACCTGCCCCGCGCCCGATGGATCGCGCTTATATCGAGAAGGACGCCGAAGGGCAGATCGTCGTGGATACCGGAAAGCTTTATACGTGGGAAAA
>JACCVS010000598.1 GCA_013698055.1 Acidobacteriota bacterium | reverse complement strand
TGGCAATCATCAGTATGGTCGAGAAGATCAGGAAGAAGAGAGGGCGCGCGGCGCGTTTTCTATCGGACGAATCGTAAGCGGTATAGCCAACGACCATCGCGGTGAAAGCAATGGCGCAGCTTCCCAGCAAGTACCAGGTGTTATCGTATGGATACCATTCCATCCCGACATCCGTCGTGAAACTTGAGAACGTAACTTTAATCAGGAAATGCTCTATGAAAAGAGAAATATTTTTCGGAAAGTAAGGATTGATAACCAACCCGGCGAGCGTTCCCAGAGTAGTCCATGCCAGAGGCCGCCACTCAAAACGCCGTTCGCTCCACCCGATGACACACGTCCAGATGACAGCCATCCCGAACAGAATGACAAACAGGCTGTAAGTCCAGACGAAAAGAAATGCGAGCGGGAGAAGTAATAAATATCTTTTCTCAAAGAGCAGATAGATGCCCAGAACAGTAAAGATGATCGCGACGGGCGGAGCCTTCGCCATGTTCAAGCGGTAAAGGAACGGCGCGGAGCAGGCCAGCAATGCCAACAGCCAGATAAGCGTGTGCCGGATGCGATAGCGGACGATCAGCAGATAACAGGAGAAGACCGCTAGGCTGGCGTAGAGCAGCGAGGCCACTTTCGCGCCCGCGCGCAAATCACTGAACCAAGTGAAAGGAATCTGTAGGAAATGAAAGAAGAGATGATGGTCAACGTAATTGTTGGGGTTGAGCGTGGTCAGCGGTAGCCAGTTGAATCTCGGTGGGAAGTGGCCTTCCCTCATTCCCTCCCACAACAGGCGGCTCCACTTGATATGGTAATAGCCGTCGTAGTCGCCGCAGCAGACAGATTGTGTTGCGTATTGCAGCTTGCGGAAGATAAGCGCGATGGCGATTGCGCCGAAGATTAAAAGGACGGCGTGAATGGCCGTCTCCGATCCGAAGAAACCGCCCTGTCGCCGCGCTCGCTCGATTTTTACTTCCTTTAACCCTTCATCACTGACTTCAGGCATACTCGACTACAGAAGACAGGAATCAGGAGTCAGGAGAAAATCTATTGAAGCGGCTTCAGCCTTATCATTCTGACTCCTGAATTCTGAATTCTGTTTTTCTGCCTCCTGCCTTTCGTTAAGTTGTTAAACTCTTGATTAGATCGAGAAGCGACATCGGGTTGATGGGCTTAGTCATGTGAGCGTTGAAACCGGATTCAAGAGCGCGTCCCCGGTCATCGTACATTGAGAACCCTGTGACGGCGATGAGCGGAACGGTTCGATATTCCGGCAGGGCACGCAGGGCGACAGCCAGATCATAGCCGTTCATCCCCGGCATTCCGATGTCGGAGACGATTATTTCAAAATGCTCGGCTCGCGCCGCTTCGAGTGCCTCGGCGGCTGAGAAGGCCATCACCGCATCGTAACCTGCATGTTGCAGGAACGTCGCAATCATCTCCGTGACATCAGGAGCATCGTCAACGACAAGAGCGCGCGGCTTTTCTTCTCTCTTCTCAGGCGCGTCCCCTATTTCCATCATACCTGACCTGGGGATGTTCGGATCGCCTGACGAGAAACTGCTTGACGGTATCTGAAACATTGCTACAAGGAAATCAACGCACTGAGAAGCCGGGACTATTTGCATCTTCACATCCTCTCAACCTTATTGCTAATGGAGACGGACTGTTTAATCAACGGGGGTTTATGCATGGCCTAATTTATCTTAAAACCTGTCATTTCCGCAATCCTGAGATGAAGACGGAAAATAAACGGGATTTGCTTGATTATGAGAAGAAATTTCAAACAGACTCTCCTTTACCTTGATAATCCTGTTAATCTTAGCCTGAGCTTCTCTCTAACTTCTCCCTTGTTAGTAGCTTTTTCATCTGCGCTGCGAGGTCATCCGGGTCAACAGGTTTGGGGATGTGGGCGTCAAAGCCTGCGGCGAGTGCCGACTTTATATCCTGCTCGGCGGCATAGCCGGTGAGAGCTATTGCCGGAACGTTGCTCAAATGCGGCAACCCCCGCAAGCGGCGGATCAATTCATAACCGTCAATCTCAGGCATCCCGATGTCGGAAATGATGATATCGAAGCCCCCGGATTGAGCCGCAAGAAGCGCCTCCGGGGCTGACTCACATGGCGTCACACTGTAGCCGCGAATCTTCAACGTCTGGCGCAGCATCTCCAGCGTGTCGGGCGAATCCTCAACGACGAGCACATTGACGCTATTCTGGATGGCTCGCTCCTCAGTGCGATTTACGCCCGGCTTCTCGCTCTCGATTGGCATGGCGACTCGCGGCAGGCGAACGGTGAGCCGAGTCCCACGCCCCTCACCGGCGCTTTCGGCTGTCACACTTCCACCATGAGCTTCGACAAAACTCTTGACGAGCGCCAGCCCTATTCCAAGACCGCCGTGCGCTCTCGTCTTAGAGCTATCGGCCTGGCGAAAACGCTCAAAGATGTGCGGCAAAAATTCCGGCGCGATGCCCAGCCCTTCGTCCTCGACTATCACACGCGATTCCAGATCATTCGCCTCGCAAGTGACTCGCACTCGGCTGCCATCCTGAGAGAACTTGACGGCATTATCAATGATGTTCCAGAAGATTTGCACGAGCCTCGTTTGATCGCCGTTAATGATGACTCGATTTTCCTGGCAAAGCCGGGCTTCGAGATTAATGTTTCGTTTCTCAGCGAGCTCCCGAACGGTTTCAACGGCTTCTTCGACAGCAGCATTGAGCAGCACGGGCAGCTTCTCAATCTGTATCTTGCCGCTGAGGATGGCGGACATGTCCAGCAAATCGTTAATCAGCCGGGTCAACGCCTGGGAGCTGTTTTCCACGACGGCCAGACCACGATCAAGGTCTTCACCCTTCAGCATCCCGCTCCGAATCATATGCACCCAGCCGATGACCGGCGTGAGCGGGGTGCGCAGCTCGTGCGAGAGCGTGGCGAGAAACTCGTCTTTTGTGAGATTGGCTCTCTGCGCCTGTTGATAAAGCCGCGCGTTATCAACCGCGCTGGCGGCGCGACGAGCCAGGTCTTCAGCCAGCGTCAGCGATGAGGAATCGTAGACGCGCCCTGATTCGGCGGTCGCAAAAGTGATCGCGCCGAGTGTTCGCCCGCGCGCCGTGAGCGGGACGCATAAAGTAGACTTCAGATTCAATTCACGGAGCAGCTTCAAATGCTCCGCGTCGCGCGAGACATCTGCCAGCAGCAAATCTGTAATTTCCGGGATCAACTCCGGCTCGCCCGTTTGCGAGACGCGCCCGTAACCGTGCGCCGTGTCCAATCCTGAAGGATAACGCCGGTTCAATTCTCGCAGCAGTTCGAGCTTCGATTCGTCCGTGTGAGCTGCCGCCAGTTGCTGCGGGTTGCTGTCTTCTTCAATTATGTGGACGACGCACCAATCGGCAAGGCGCGGCACGGCCAGTCGAGCCACGTTGGCAAGAGTCGTTTCGTAGTCGAGCGAGGAGGCAAGCATCTCGCTGGCCTCGGCGATGAAACGCAGAGAGTCTTCGGCTCGCTTGCGGTCATCAATGTCGGTGCCAGTTCCGAACCATTTAACGATCTCGCCGCTTTCGCCACGCATCGGCACGGCACGTACCAGGTGCCAGCGGTAAGTGTCGTCCGAGGCGCGGCGAAAGCGATACTCGATCTCGTAGGCTTCGCCCGTTTCAACCGCAGTCGCCCAGCGCCGGAGACTTTTTTCGACATCTTCAGGATGCAAGACGGGTTGCCAGCCCCACCCTTGCGTCTGTTCCAAAGTCATGCCTGTGTACTCGAACCAGCGCCGGTTGTAGTAATCCAGATAGCCGTCAGGCAGAGCCGTCCAGACAATCTGTGGCATCGCGTCGGCGAGGTAGCGATATTGCTGCTCGCTTGATTGTAAATTCGCCTCGGCGCGGCGGCGCTCGATGAACAGCCCGATCTGGCTGCCGACGGCTGACATCATCTTTAATAAATCTTCATCAGGCTCTCCGATTTCATGAGTGAGGAGTTCGATGACGCCGAGAATCTTACTGCCAATCAGGAGAGGAAAAGCGACGGCTCCGTGCAAGTTTCCCTTTTCAGCGTAGGATGCTCGCGGGAAGTTACCTTCTTGCGCGATGTCCTTCACCCAGACGGGTTCATTGCTCGCCCAAACATGACCGGGGAAACCGACGCCGCGCGAAAAGCTGCTTCCTTTACTGATTACTTCAAATTCTGTTTCCAATATTGACGGCGTGTGCCATGTGTCCACACAGCGCAGCACCTCCACCTCATGATCGATCTGCCAGAGAGCGCCCACCTGATAATCCAGATTCTCGCAGACAGCTTGAAGAATTCGCGGCGTGGCCTCCTCCAGCGTAGCCGATTCCGAAAGCACGCGCGTGACGCCGTACTGCGCGATCAGTTGTCGCTCGGCGCGCTTCCGATCAGTGATGTCACGAATGATGCCTGTGAAGAAACGCTTTCCATCTTTCTGGAATTCTCCAAAGGAGAGTTCGAGCGGAACTTCGTGCCCGTTTTTATGCAGGCCGGGCAATTCGACAGCTTGCCATGAGATATGTTTGTGTCCCGTCTCGACGTAGCGTTGGACGCCCGCTTGATGAAGATGTCTGAGGTATTCAGGCATCAACATCGTGAGTTGCTGCCCCATCATTTCTGCCAGAGCGTAGCCGAATATCTTTTCAGCGGCCTGGTTGATGAACAGAATCGTGCTGCTCTCGTCAATCGTGATGAGAGCATCCGAGGCGGTTTCCGCAATGATGCGATACTGCCCGTCAGTCTCAGGTAGCCTGACACTTTCCATAAATCTCATTTCCCTCGCCTCAGCGGCGAGCCGACTTCCTTTACCGGTGGAGACTGTGGAATCTCCTTTGCGAAGCTATCTTGAATTTCAAAACGAGTCAACAGGTGCAGGGAGAAGTCCAACGATGAATGAGGAACGCAGTAGCGATGCGCTGTTTTTACTTTCGCGTTCATTGTTCCTCCTTCATCATTTCTTTTCATCATTCAAACTTTTTTCTTCACATCTCGTGTATAGTTTGATAGCTTGTTATCAAGGGTAAACTTAAACACACAGGAGGAGGAGAAAGAACATGGCAACTAAAAAGGGTGGTAAGAAAGCGCCGAAGCGTTCGACCGGCGGCGGAAAAAAGAAATCGTCAGGTAAGAAGAAGTCGGCTGCTAAGAAGAGCGGCGGTAAAGGTGCAGG
>JACCVS010000595.1 GCA_013698055.1 Acidobacteriota bacterium | reverse complement strand
TGAAACACTTGCCGCACGTCTCGTCTTCGCAGGTGGGGCATTCACCCCACCTTTGACCAAAGGGATGCTGCGCCCCTTTGGATTCCCAAGCGCGAAGACTGATTCATCCCCACCGCAAGCAGTGGGGTATTCTCAGGGTTCTTCGTAAATAGGTAATTAGGGAGAAAAGTAACCAGAGGCGTAAGCTAAGTGCCAATGGTTACAGTCAAATCGAGCCATTTTAGTTGTGCGGCCAACTTTTCCCGTGGTCGAAAGTGCATTTTCTGCGGCTCTTTCAAAGTCTGTCGCACGGCTCGACGCTACGTTAAATGTCAGCGCTGCGAAAGACAGAAATCTCTTTCGCAACTGCGCCGCGAGCTTGAGATCATCAAAGGCTTTTATCAGCAAGTTCCGGCTTATCGCCGGCGACTGACTTGAAGCTGGATCAGAAGACGGTCTCTCGCGTCTACCAACACTTAAGAGAATGTCTCTACCACACGGCGGAGCTTGAGGCCGGTCGCTTGCGCGGCGAGATCGAACTCGACGAGGCTTACTTTGGAGGCAAGCGCAAAGGTAAGCGTGGACGAGGAGCAGCGGGAAAGAGCCTTGTTTTCGGCCTGTTGGAGCGCAAAGGCCACGTTTATACTCGCGTCATTGAAGGCGTGAGCGCTCCTGTCTTGATGCAGCACATCAAAGAGAAGACCAGGAAAGGCAGTGTCTATTATACGGATAGCTTTCGTGGTTATCAGTCTTTGAAGAGATATGGCAAGCATCATCAAGTCAATCATTCAAAGTCTTATGTGGACAAGCGGACTAAGAATCACATCAACGGGATTGAAGGATTCTGGAGCTATGCCAAGCACATCTTGTATAACTATCGAGGAGTGTCAAAGTGGACCTGACCCGATTTGATGGACACCCAGATAATGCCAGATACTATGATCGGGCATGGAGGTGTTCATGGCAGTATCTCTGAGAGCAACTTGGCCGCCGTCGTTGCGCCGATACCAGGTATTGAGAGCAGGAGGTCACGCTGCTCTTGCAGACCGGGGTGGCTGCCAAAGTGGGTGGCGTGCACGCGCTCGACTTTGTATTTAGCGAGCCAGGTTGAGAGTTGAGAGAAGTCGGCGGGCGAGTTAGGGAAGACCTTGTGGTGGAACTTGCCGCCCTCACGCGAGAGGCAGATGTCGAACTTCAGTTTCGAGATGTCGATGCCAAGAGTAGGAAGAGTCATCGAAGGAGCTCCTTGTTGGTTGTATACTTGCGGCTGGCCGACCTTGTGGATGCAAGCTCTTCTCTGCAAAGAGAGAGGCTTCGGATACCGTCCGGCCTAGGTGTCACAAGTTGGGCAGCGGGAGCTAATCTAACGCACAGGCTCTTTGTGTGGCCTCAGGCGCTTATAAACTTCACCGCTGTCCTGGTGCTCAAGCGTCCTTGAGCATTCGGTTGAGCATCAACATGGACGCCAACCGTTCTTTAGTCAACAAACAAGGTGCTCAGGCGGCGCATTTTGATATCCTAAATTTCTATTAGAACGCTGCTCTACCATAAAAGGTGGTAATACCTAGAGGATGGTTATGGGTCGCCGGCAACGAGCACAACGAGCACTTACTCGTCAACTTGTTTACCAAGAAAAGAAAGCCACTCGTATTCGCGGTCACGAGCGCGATACGATTTTAACTATGATGCAATCGTCACTAAAGGTGCGCACTATTCTTGAACAGGTTCACCCGATCAATCCAGATGCTCGCGTGTTAGAGGTCGGGAGTGGGGCACATGGCCTCATCTTCTTCTTCGGTGCTGAGCAGAGAGTAGGGGTTGACCCCCTTGCCCAGTCATACGCGAAACTCTTCCCGCTGTGGCAACGTCAAGTGCCTACTGTAGCCGCTTTCGGCGAATCGCTCCCGTTCGCCGATAATTCCTTCGACATCGTGCTGTCTGACAATGTTGTTGACCACGCCGAGTCACCAGCAAGTATCGTGGGCGAGATAGCGCGGGTGCTCAAGCCGTCCGGGCTGCTTTACTTTACGGTGAATATACACCACCCAGTTTACGCTCTGGCATCGCGTGTACATGCAGCTTGGAATGATCTCGGCGTTAGGTACGAAATCGGCCCCTTCGCTGACCATACAGTTCATCTCACGTTGAGTAGGGCCCAACGGCTCTTTGAAGATTTACCTTTCCGCATACTGCGAGAAACTAATAACATTGACGAGACTAAGGCAAGCGCCAAAGAGAGGGTGCCCCGTCATGCGGGTGATAGATTGAAACGTTTTTTCTTCAAGAACGCTCTATACGAAATAATTGCGGTAAGAGAGAACTAATTCTGGAGGAGCTTAACCAATTGCCCGCACCTAACAGGACATGATACAAGTCCCAGTCGTCCGGTGTATAATTCTCACGCCTCGCAAGAGACGATGAGAAAGATAGGGAGAGGGGAGAGATTGAGTGTGGGTCAACGCGAGAGCAGAACCCGTCTAACAGTGTGACGTGGTCTAATTTTTCAAGACATAAAACTCTCGCTAACATAACAAGATGAGAAAATATGACGACGAGTTCAAACGTGAAGCCATCAAGAAGATTCATGATGGTCAACCGGTGGCCAGCGTGGCGCGCGAATTAGGTTGCGCCGAGAGTCTGCTGCATAAGTGGAAGCGGCAAACAATCGAATCCAGTTCAGATTCGGAAAAGGAAGTCATCGCCTTGCGCCGGAAACTGCGCGAGGTGGAGATGGAGCGCGACATATTAAAAAAGGCGGCGCTTATCTTCGGCAGAAGCGAGTAGTTCGCTACCGATTCATTAACGAGGAGAAGCCGCACTTTCCGCTGGGTTTGTTATGCCGCGTTATGCGGGTGTCGGCGAGCGCGTATCACGCTTATGCAAGCGGCAAAAGTTATCTGTTGAGCGAGCAGAAAGCTGCTGTTGCCAAACAAGTGGAAGAGGTGTTTTATCAGCATCGGCGGCGCTATGGGTCACGCCGCATCGTGGCAGAACTCGCGGCACAGGGCAACCCGGTTGGACGCTTTCAGGTTCGCTCACTGATGCGCAGGCAAAAGTTGCAGGCCATCGCGCCGCGCCGCTTTGTGCCGCGCACTACCGATTCACGTCATGCTTATCAGGTGAGTCCGAACCTGTTGATGGATGGCAAGAATGTCGCGCGCCAAGCGGGCGAAGTCATCATTGGTGACATTACCTACTTGCCACTTCGGTCAGGCAAGTGGAGTTATCTAGCAACGTGGCAGGATACGTTTACACGGCGGATCGTGGGTTGGGCGGTTGAAGCGCGGATGACCGACGAGTTAGTGACAAAAGCCTTTGCCAAAGCGGTTGAAGGTGGCGGCATCACGCTCAACACAATAGTTCATACGGATCGCGGTTCGCAGTACGTGTCACACAACTTTCGCGCGCAGTTGCAAGCTCATGGCTGCCGCCAATCAATGTCGCGGCGCGCCAACTGCTGGGACAACGCGCAGGCAGAAAGTCTGTTTTCGAGGTATAAAGCCGAGCTACTCGAAGACGGCGTGTTTGAAGACACTGGCCAAGCCAGAAGTGAAACCTTTAGCTACATCGAAGGTTATTACAATCGGCTGCGACGGCATTCGGCTTTGGGCTATAAAAGCCCGGAAGAGTTCGAGCGAGAAATCAATCTTAAAAAGAAAGGGTCAAGCAGCGAGAGCATCGTATCCGGGAAAACTTGACCATCTCAGTGTGACCATTTGAGCCTTCACCCGAATCATGACATGGGACAAGTGATCCCGAAGAGGAGCGTGGAACTACACCGGACGCGCTCTTTCTCATCAGCATCAACGCGAGAAAGAAAATACCTCGTGCTCAGCTTCGCTGAATTTCAAGTTGGGTACAGTGAGGTGTGTTCAGTCGAGTCTTGACTTTGCATAGGAACTCATTCAACCGGAGCGCGAATTAGCTTTAATTTCATCGTCAACTTGGCCGTACTGGAGTTGAATGCGCGCCCGGTTAGATACCGTGTTAAGAGTCAAGCATTTTGTGCGTGAAGCGGATCAAAAGGCTTGCCACTCTTCAACACTCCGTAAGCCAGATGAATGAGTTTGCGCATCACTGCGCCGATGATCTGCATTTCACATTTGCCTCTTTCCCTCAACCCACTTGCTCATGCCTTGATGACTGGATTACATCTGAGTGCCGTGATGGCCGGGAAGTACAATGAGCGACGAATGCGCGGAGTGCCCATCCTGGACAGTCTCGCACGGCCTCGCACCGACTTGCCAAATTTACACGGTGACACTCCTTTGGCAATTCAGGTTCTTACTTAGGCGTTGCTTTGGGAGACTCTTTTTCGAGTAGAGCGTTTAATGATTTTTCCGCTCCGACTTCAACAATGATCTTCCGCTCTCATGCTTTGTAACCGGGTCGTGTGACACGAACAGTGTGCTCGCCAGGTGTGAGTAGAAGTTTCGACGGCGTAGAGCTATCAAACACACCATCCACTGAGATCTCCGCGCCGCCGGGTTCTGAAGTAACCGAGATAGCTGTCTTAACAGGGGGCGAGGAAGGTGTTGCGGGAGCAATAACTGCAGGAGGCGCCGGACTGACCGATGCAGAGAGTTGCATAGCCTGAGTGGCGGACACCTGCGTCGTACCTGACTGTGCGACCTCCTGTCGAGGTTCGTCCTTCAGGTAGTCCGGCACAAAGTCGAAATGCTGCTTGAGCATATCAAGGACTTCTGAATCGAAGATGGCAAAGTTCAGCCCCGTCGCTCCTCCTTCCCGGAAAGCAAGTGTGTTGACTCCTATGACTTCGCCACGCAGATTAAGGAGAGGGCCACCTGAGTTACCGTGGTTAATGTTGACGTCTGTCTGGATAAGCAGCCCAAAGGATTCGGACTTACGGAAGGCACTCACGATACCCTTGGTAACTGTGTTAGCCAGGATTTGAGAGCCGCCCGGCAAGCCCGGGGAACCGATGGCCACCACATCTGCCCCGACATTAACGAATCTCGGGTCGGCGAGTCTCATGTATGAGGCGGACGCGGGTTGCAGACACCATTCAAAATATCTGCGGTAAGCACGCTGTCTCAGAGCAAAGTTTTTATCGTTGGCGCCAACGCTTCGGTGGCATGAACGTGCCCGATGCGGTTCATCTTCGCGAACTAGAACGCGAGAACGCACGGCTGAAGAAGTTGGTCGCCGAACGTGATTTAGAGATCGAGGTGATGAAGGAGATCCTACGTGGAGGATCTTGGCTCAACTCGGCTTTGGCTCAACTCGGCTGAAGTCAAGTTAATGTCTTATTGGGGTTCAAACAATCCACCCGACAGCCGTTATGGCAGTATCGGATTCCGGGTTGTGGCAGTTGTACGGCGCTAGGTTCGCGTATGACACGCGCGATCCGTATTTGGAAGAAAGTGATATTTTTCAAGTAGAGAGGCGTGAGGAAATGCGTGCAAGTCTTATACATCAATAGGAAGCAATAGGGCGTAACAGGCGCAAACTTGATGGGCTGCGAGCCGCGTTAGTTGCACTGTAATGTGTACAGAACGTAATAACCGCACACACCGGCGCAGGTTTCATAACCCGAAGGTTGCGTGTTCAAGCTACCCCAGCTACTATTAGTTTAGGCGATGATGCAGGTCAATTAAGACGCTGTTCATTGGGGCATAAATGGGGCAGGAATATCCGTCAAAGAACAGTACCCAGCAGTCAGTGGATGTCAACGAATGTAAATTGCTTGATTTTTAGCGTGGCTGCGTTTCACTTTGAAATCAGTTATTTACATTTAGGCGGAGCGTTTGGTTCGCAATGCGGAGGCCAGGAGTTCGACCCTCCTCTGCTCCACCAATAAAATTCAACTCCTTACAGCCAGCCGCACTGCTGGCTGTTTTTCATTTGAGTCATATATTGGACAGGAATTCCTAGATAAGCAGAGGTCGCTCATCTTGTGACCATATTGTGACCAAACATCTCAATAGTGATCGGTAAGCATCAGCAGGATAGGGGCCGCGACCTCACGCTAATCAGCAATTTTCAGTAAGGGTTAGATGAAATCGGCAGTAGGGAGAAGCGTTCTTCCTGAAGGCATAATCTCAAATTCTACCGGAAGATTTTAACTCAAGCCGGCGAGCATTTCCTGTCTTTATGCTTCCTGACTGCTTTCATCGCTCATCTTTTGCTTCGTTTTTTAATGTCTTCCTTCTTACCGATGCTGGATATCGCAAGCGGCATCATTTCGAGAAACTGCGCAGAGGCTTTGCTCCCACCCGCGGCTTCACTTTTTGTGGCCGGGCGGATGGAGACCACTTCTTCCACACCATCTTCAAAGCCAATCCTGAGTCTGACGGCGAGGCCCAG
>JACCVS010000536.1 GCA_013698055.1 Acidobacteriota bacterium | reverse complement strand
TTTGAACTGCTGCGCGGCTCGCCGCAGTTGAACGAAGAGATGCTTTCTTCGTTTCTTCAAATGTTCGATCAGCACGGCGCGCATATTCGCCGCAACCTTGAGTTCTCTTACATCTCGACGAGCAATCATTATCTTTCTGACGTGGTCGGCTTGCTCTGGCTCGGTATTATGCTGCCGGAGCTGGAAGCGGCTGACGGGTGGCGCGTGTTCGGCCTGCGCGAGCTTCTGCGCGAGATGGATAAGCAGGTGCTTCCAGATGGCGCGGACTCGGAAGCCTCCACGGGTTATCATCGTCTTGTTCTCGAGCTCTTCCTCTACTCATTTGTTCTCTGCCGCGCAAACGGAATAGAGATCGGCAAACAATACTGGAGCAAGCTGCGCGCGATGCTCGATTATGTGCGCGCTTATCTCAGGCCCGACGGGCGCGCGCCGCTCATTGGCGATACGGATAGCGGACAGGTCTTGCCGCTCGTTCGCCGTTCTGCTGACGATCATGCCTACGTGCTTGCGCTCGGGGCAGCGGTTTTCAATGAGCCGCGTTTCAAGTTTTCGACGCGAGAGGTTATGCCGGAAGAGTTGCTGTGGGTTTTAGGCGAAGAAGGTGTGCGAGTCTTTCAAAGCCTGGCGGAGACTGGTGGAGACATAGGCTCGCAGGCTTTCAAGGACGCGGGCACTTACATCATGCGCGACCGGGACCTTTATCTTCTCTTCAACGCGAGCGGAAACGGATTGCTGGGGCGCGGCTCGCACGGGCACAACGATGCTTTGAGCCTTGAGGTAAGCGCCTGCGGCACGAGCTTCATCGTTGATCCGGGCACTTATGTTTACTCTGCCGATTTGCAGGAGCGTCAACTGTTTCGCTCAGTCGCGTATCATTCAACCGTCGAAGTTGACAACGCTGAACAGAACTCGACAGACCCCGCTCTGCCTTTCGTCATGGGCGACGAAGCACACCCGCGAGTTCTGCGCTGGGAAACCGGAGGCGAGCGTGACACCATTATCGCCGCGCACAACGGCTACAAACGGCTCGCTGAGGGCATCACTCACGCCCGCAAAGTTCAATTCGTGAAGCGTGAGCGATTGTGGATCGTCGAAGATTCACTTTCAGGCGCAGGCGAGCACCTCTTTCGCTTTCGCTTTCATTTCGCGCCAGACCTTGAGACGAGCGTGTATTCTCAGGGAATCGTCCGCGCTGGCGATAAGATGACGGGCGCGCGGGCTTTCGTCGCCGCGCTCGATCTGGACGTTGTGCCGGAGTTTGAGCCGCGCTTCACATCGCGTGATTACGGCGCGAAGACGGCATCCGTTTCAGTTTGCTGGACTGTCCGTGCCGCCACGCCATGTAAATTCCGCTGGGCGATTGTACCCGCCTGCGCCGATGATGATGAGAACGAGCGTTTATGCTTGATTGCACACTACAAGGATAGATGATTTTGTAGAAGCAGGGGCCAAACTTGCCCCTACAGTTTTACTAAACATGAAGCCAACAATTTACCTGGCCTTTGTTGATGATTGGGAACTAAGCGGCAACGGCTCGGGCGATGCTCGTGAGCTTCAGTTTGGCCCGATGCGCGCGCTTGTTAAAATCTACAACGCGCACAAGGTTCGCGGCTCATTCAACGCCGAGGTGATGCAGCAGCTCACCTTCAGGAAATTCCAGAATGATTACCCGGAGCTGAAAGAACTGGCGGATGAGTGGGACGCCGCGGTGCTGGAGACTTACGCTCAGGGGCACGACATCCAACTTCACATTCACCCGCAATGGCAGAACGCGGAATATATAAATAGCGAGTGGCATTTGACCGCCGACTGGTCGATTCTCAATTACGAATCCGATGAAGCCTACGGCATGATGCTCGCGGGTAAAGAGTATCTGGAAAGATTGCTGCGCCCAATTAATCCTGCTTACAGTTGCGTTTCTTTTCGCTCAGGCTCATGGTGCATCGCGCCCTCTCCGCACATGCTCGATCTTCTGGTTAAACTCGGCATCGTTTTCGACATGAGCATCGTCGGCGGAGTGCGTTATGAGACGAAGCGGATCAATCTCGATTACACGAACTGCGACGAAGATTTCCTGCCTTACTATCCTGTGATGACGGATGCGCGCAAAGTTTCAG
>JACCVS010000519.1 GCA_013698055.1 Acidobacteriota bacterium | reverse complement strand
AAGCCTGCCTGATCCTGTGTTGCGTAATCAACTCTCACAGTCCCTGACAGATCGCCCGTGCGTATGACAGTGACTGTGGCATGTAGTCCATCTTCATTAACCGTGTAGGCGGCGCTGCCAAAGTTGACTTCCGTGCCAGTCACCTGTGAAACCATCAACTCCACGCTCTTTGTAGCAGTCGTGTAATTAGTTGTATCCGCAGGCGTGAAGGTGAGCGAGAGTTGATTATTGCCGACGCTCAGGACAGTGGCAGCAGGTGGATTGTAAGCAAACGTGCCGGTGATGCTGGATGTTGCGTTGAGTTGGCTGGCGCTCAAGGGAGTGCCGAAGGTGATGTTCGCCGGATTGTTCCAGGTAATGACTGGTATGGCCTTGTTGATGACAAGCACGCCGGTGGTGATGCCTTGGTAGTTTGGCTCGGTGATAGTCGCCGTGACGCGAAACGTATATGTTCCGGGCGGCAAGTAACTGTATGAAACGGAGCGGCGCGAGCCAGCGTCTATCCAATCATCGTCCAGCCCTTCCAGCTTGTATTTGAAGCGCACCTGCTCGGAGCTGATGAAGCTCAAGCCCTATAACGAATCTCAATGTTCTGCTGTCCGGGAGCGATCTCGACCTGGCCGCGCAGATTGACTGGCTTGTTATCAAGCAGGCAATCTTCAACGACAACAGGCGGTGGCTGTGCCTTAATCTCAATCGTTTGCGGATCAATCACAGCCGCGCCGTCCTGCGTCGGAAACCAGAGACGGCCATCACGCGTCCGCACCCCTGCGGGCTGATGTCCTCCGTTACATTCGGCGCTGAGCATCCCATCTTTTTTCCCATAAGCGATGCTGGTGATAACGCTGATCTTCCCGGCGGCGAAATCTTCCAACTCCTGACGCTTGATGCGATAAATGCCCAGATTGCAACTCATCCAAAAATAACCACGCTCGTCCTCCAGTATCTGAAAGACGCCGTTGTTGAAGAGACCATCGTTAGTTGTATATCTCGTAAATTTTCCATCCTTCAACCTGTTCAATCCGCCGCGCCAGGTGCCCAGCCAGATGCTACCCTCACGGTCTTCAAAAATAGAATTGACAGACCGGCCAAGGAGACCATCTTTCTCCGCATAGACCGTAATATCTTGTCGGCGCACGCGGCGCAGGCCATCGCCTGCCCCGATCCAAAGTGTGCCCTCGCGGTCTTCGTAGATAGCCCGGACGCTATCTTTGACCTCCGAGTAGATTGTCAATGTGCCATCTTGCAGGCGTCCCAACCCGTGCCGGGCGGTTCCGATCCAAATAGCTCCTTGTTGCTCCTGGAAGAGGGCCGTGATGATAGCCTCGGGAGGCAGGCCATTGATCGCGTAAGATGAGAACACGCCATCTTTCAATCTGATGAGCCGCGCGTCTTTCGCGACAAACCAGAGAGTACCGTGCTGATCTTTTAAGATATCAGTGGGCTTCTTCACCTTAAATCTCAGGTCTTCGTTATAAGTGCGAAAAGCACGACCATCAAAGACGTGTAGCACTTGATCATCAAAGAACGAAAGCCCGCCCAGCCTGTCAGGCCAGTTATAAATCCGTTTGGATAGTCCGTCTTCTGATCTGTACGGGATAAAACGCTCTTCATTCCATATCATCACGCCTAGTCGTGTGAGCACGAGCATATGCCCCGCTGCATCCTCAGTGATGGCCCAAATCCAGTTACTCTTGAGTCCCTCCTCTGTTGTGTAGGTTGTGAACCCCCGCTCACGATATCGGATCAGTCCTCTGTCCTCGGTGCCGATCCTGAGACTGCCATCGCGTCCCTCATAGAGCGCCGTGAGGCGATTACTGAGCAAGCCTTTCGTATTACCTTTATTGAAGACAGTGAACCGGACTCCATCAAACCTGACCAAGCCATCAGAAGTAGTGAGCCAAAGATAGCCATCGCGCGTTTGTAATATCGCCTGTACAGCATTCTGGGGCAATCCTTGATCCGTATTCCACAAGTCGAATTGAT
This sequence comes from Acidobacteriota bacterium, assembly GCA_013698055.1. Classification (GTDB taxonomy): domain Bacteria; phylum Acidobacteriota; class Blastocatellia; order Pyrinomonadales; family Pyrinomonadaceae; genus QHXM01. The sequence goes on along the minus strand of JACCVS010000519.1, from coordinate 2,409 downwards.
ACTGTGCAGCGGCGTTCGAGGCGGGGTAGACCAAAAGAAAAATCAACGTCCACTTTAATTGTCTCAGCCAGGTATTTTGATGATCGCGTTTTTCAGCGAATAGGCCTTGCATAAGTGTTAGCGTTTGAGCCATTGGGCAAGGTCTCCGAAGAGTGGCTCGGCGAAAACCATGTGCCGGAACCGGATTCGAATTAGCAGAGCAAATAGATAATAGCACGCTCGCAACAAGCTCAAGCTAATAGGTCCTCAGTAGAATTCAACGAACGGGCGCTTACAGGATAACGCAATTTCAAGATGCAAACCTCGGCATCTTCAACTCTGTGATCGAGTTGCTGGAGGTAGCGGAAGACAGTTCCTGCATCTATTATGTTAAAGAGTAAAGGCGTAATTGCGATCAATAATGATGCATGGTACTGGAACGGGGAATCTAAAAAATGGATGCGTAAGGTAGAGGGGAAAGCTTAAGTTGGGGTGGCAGTTCTAAGAAATTTACTTGTTGATATTTAGCTCAAGTGCCGAATAGCAGCCCTGTTGAAAGTAACTGTTCAGGTACTTGGCGTGGATAGAGCTTAACCTTCAGCGGTATGGAAGGTGAGTGGGCTTGCAATTGAAGACACGCTCCAGCGAGCAGAGCAGAGAATAGCCCTGCTTACGGGCAGTCAAGAGATAGCTTCTGACACGACAGAAGTTCCTAGCACCACCAGATGTGAAACTGTTCCGAGTAATGGTCTCAACCGACCGCACAGACTACATCGTCACCAACGATGCGACTCAATTAGATACCGCTGAAGCTTAAAAGGAGAGCGGTCATCGGTGGAAGGTCGGGTAGTTTCACCGCGAGGAGAAGCAAGTGACTGGAATCGAACGCTGTCAATGTCGCCTGAACCGTGCGCAACGCAATCATTTATGCGCGAACATGTTGGTCTGGCTGTGTTTCAAAGAACTGGCATACAAAACCAAGCAGACTGTTTATCAACTCAAGCATAATCTGATGTCGGATTATTTGAAGCAACAACTCAGGAATCCGACTATCGCTTTCTGTTAGTTTGAAAAAGTCTAATCAATTTAATTACACGAAACCGAGGAAAACACAGCGCAAAAGCATCTTGACAAACATCTGCAAATGTTGTTTAATCCAAGTGCTGGCCGTCATGCTCTGTGGCAGACCTAGCCAGCATTGATCTTTCGCAGAATGACGATTGCACCGATAATGGCAAACCTGCTGTGAGGCAGGGACGCAAAGCCGTGAATCTCTGTGTGCCGGGCGCTCTCTCTTTTGAGCGGCCTGTGTGGGAGATTGTCTGGTTACCGAAAGCGATCGGAGAAAATCAATAATTTCTGACCTGTGTAGTTGTCGGACACCTCGCTCTCTCTGATTGGTTCTTCGACACTTCTCGCCGGAACCAGCCGCGCCGTCTCAGAAATAATGATTTGAACCACCGTAATCAGCCATGTCCTGCAATCAGTGGTTCGCCCTCTTCGATTTCTCCTCTTTCCTTTAACCAAACAAACACCCCATTCTTCAAGTCTATCGTCTCGTTTTGACGAGCGACGATTTTGCGCGCCGTTGATTTCATACGGAAATCAATTCGCGTCGCTCTTGATTCGCTCTTGTCCAATAGGCGTGCTCCCGCGCGCCATCACCGATTAAAGGCACCCCCGTCGTGAGGCGGGTTCGCAAAGCCAGGAGTCTCAGGCCACTCGCCCTGAGATCGTCCGGTTACCGAAGTGAGGATATCCATGACCACCCCCCTCGTTCCTAAGGGACATACCTGTCTTTCATTCTTTTCAAAATTTTGCTCAACGCTTATCTCAATCGCCAGCCTTCTTCTCCTTGTCGGAGTTGACGGGCGCGCCGCGCACGCCGCGACTATCAATGTCCCCGCAGGAGGAGATTTACAAGCGGCGATCGACATGGCGCAGTTAGGGGACACGATCATCGTGGCAGCGGGAGGGAGTTATTTCGGCCCCTTCACCCTGCCCTATAAGGGAGAGGGAACGGGCACAGATGCCGACTACATCACGATCCAATCCTCAGCCCTTTCCAGCCTGGCAGAAGGAGCGCGTGTCACGCCTGCCAACGCCGCTCTGATGGCGCGCCTCTTGGTGCGCAACTATCCGGGACTCAGCTACGGCCCGGCTGTCATCAGAACACAAGCGCGAGCGCATCACTACAAGCTGGTCGGATTGGAGATCACCTCGGAGCCAACCGCCTCGATTCCCGACCTGTTGCAATTGGGCGACGGCAGCGAGGCGCAGAACTCGCTTTCTCAGGTGCCCCATCACCTCATCCTTGATCGCTGCTACGTCCATGCGGGTGAGAGCCAGCCGGCCAAGCGCGGCATCGCTCTCAACAGTGCCGAGACGACCATCAGCAACTCTTACATTGCGGGCTTCAAACTGGTGGGC
>JACCVS010000506.1 GCA_013698055.1 Acidobacteriota bacterium | reverse complement strand
CCTGGAAGCTTTCCAGGTAACGGGCAGCCGATGAGTAAAGCAGCGGCGGAAAACATAAACATCCATTTAAACAGCGGAATCACCAAAGTACCTTTCCGAACTCTTCCCAATCTGAAGGCGTCTCCCTATGAACCCTGATCCTTCATAAAAGAGCAACTATAGCTAAATAGTTATTGAGTTAACCATCGGAGAGGTTTGTCGTTGCTGAAGATAACTTCAATTATGTTCGGCACGAAAGGCCCTCTCCGATGGCAACTTCAAGTGACACGACCCGCCCCCGCAGTGTCAAAGCAGAATTTGATGATTCTTTCTCGGCCACTGCTTCAGGCGGAGCCGCTATTGTGGAACGGGTTGTCCGTTCCCTGGGCCTTAGGAAAATCGTCGACCGGTTTGTGCCTGTCCGGGCCGGTGACTATTCCAGCAGTGTTATTTGTGATCAGGTTGTCGCGGGTCTTTTATGCGGCGGCAAAGGGTTTCAGGCTGCTGAGACTTTGCGGCGCGACTCTTTGCTGGCCCGAATTTTCGGTCACGAAAAAGTGGCCGAAGAGTCTACTGTCTGGCGGGCCTGTTGCGACATGGCCGGACTTGAACAGCGCTCGTTTGCCAAGACCTATAAACCGGTTGGTGCAGTGCAGCCAGCTCTGGATTTGCAGGGGAACGAGAAGAAGCCAGCCGCTTATCAGCGCATTGTGGCCGCCGCTCCCGAAGCCATGCCTTGCGAGCGGCGCGCGCAGTTTGACGCACTGCTTGAACAAGTCGCCGTGCGCTGCGCCCAGGCTCTTCCCAATCAGGAAATGAAGCTTGCCGGTTTTGTCACTGTGCATGGAGATGGAACGGCTTTGGAGGTCCGCGGCAGCTGCTTTGACGCGGCGCGCAAGGACCGCAACGGCAACCAATCGTTGCAGCTCATGACGCTGACCGCGGGACCGGTCTATGTGGGCTTCCGGCTGCTGCCGGGCGCCAGCGACGAGGGAGAAGCCCTGGCCGCCTTGCTGGCGACATCGGGAAAGACTGTGGCGAAAATCGCTCCCAGGGCCCCTGTCTTAAGTCTTTTGGACGCCGCCTTTGCCGAGAAAGATGTCGTTGAGCAAATCCATGGGCTGGATTGGCGCTATATCATCTGCGCCAACCAGTACCGCAATTGCCTGGAGCGTCTGGCCGCCGACATCGTGCCGCAGGAATGGACCACGACTGGCGCCGACACCAGGCGCGGCTGGGCGGACAGCGCCGTTGCCCTCATGCGCCACCAGCCCGAAGGCTGGAGCGCGGTCCAGACGGTTGTCGTTCGCCGTTGGCGCAATAACGACGAGCTGGAAGGAACGTGGAATTATTCGTTTCTCTACACCGACCTGACTTCCCAAATGTTGCCAAAGAAGAAAATTAAGCAATATGGTTTCGCAGCCTTCGTGTGGATGATGTACGCCACTAAGCAAGGCCGGGAAAACACATACAAAACCTGGCTGACGGATCTGGGCGGACACCATCCGGCGTCGGGGCGCCTGGGAGCAAGCGAGGTGATGTGCTGCCTTCAGGCCATTGCCGCTAATGTGCACGCGGTGATCTCGCAGCGGGTCGTGGCGAAGGAGGAAAGGGGAATTCGTCACTGGAGGTTCGTGCGCGATTACATTCGGCTGGCCGGACGGGTGGTAATGAAAGCGGGAAGAACCTTGATGGTGCGTTTAGCAGGGGCGGACGTGCCGGAGAACATCCGGCAATTATGGCTGCAAGCCTACGCCGTCAGCGCAAGGCTTTAAAGCCTCCAAGCGGCACAATCCTTCCCCCGAAACCCAAATTCTGCCAGCGCTTACCCCAGAAAGGCCCCCTTCCCCAGCCCCGTTCAAACCCAACCTGCCGACGTTTTCGGCGGGAACCCGAAAACACGCCTTGTGAAAACCCGGATTCCGAACCCCAGTCACCGCCAAACCTTAATGAAGGATCTGGGAATCAACTGGCATGTACGAAATCCATTGCAGGCGAACTACTCCCCAATAAAAAAATGAGCCGGAATGAACCAGCTGACCTTTATACAGATTGCGGATTTTGCGCCCGAGCTTTGCTGGGCCGATTGGCTGCCGGTCCTTCCGAGATTAGTGCGAAACG
>JACCVS010000494.1 GCA_013698055.1 Acidobacteriota bacterium | reverse complement strand
CGCAGAGTGTTGATGTCGTGAAACAGAATGAGCTATCGCTAAGCAAGCCAAAAAATCTCACGCCGCGACGAAAAGGCGCAAAAGGTTTGGCGAGTGCGGCGCTTCGACGTAAGTGAAAATTTCAAAGCCTTCCAGCCTTTAGCGCATCCTCGAATTAGCTTGCGCCGAACTCGTGCAAAAGTAGAAGATGAGTGCCATCTGGCGAACGAGGATGGGCTATGGCTAAGCTGAAAGATAAGATAGAAAATGCGCTGATCGAGGGCCGGATGCTTGTCCTCGGCTCGCAGGTACTGCTCGGCTTTGAATATCGCTCCGCCTTTGAACCCGGCTTCGAGCATCTCTCGCTCTCATCGCAATATCTCAAGCTGGGCGCGCTCGGCCTGATGCTCATTGCGCTCGGATTGCTGCTCACGCCCGGCGCTTACCACCGCATCGTCGAGGAAGGCGAAGACACACATAAGCTGCATCGCTTCACCACGAAGGTGATGAATTATGCGCTGCTGCCTTTCGCAGTTGCGCTCGGGTTGGACGTGTATGTATCCGCTGAAAAAACGCTGGGGCAGACGGCTGCCCTCGCTATTGGATTGGGCGTCAGCCTGTTATCGCTCTTTTTCTGGTACGTGCTGGCGCTTAAACGTCGCGGGGAGCGCGAGCCTGAGATCAGGGAGGAACAAGAGATGAGTAAGGAAGAAGAAGATTCAGAACAGGGCGGCGCGAAAATAACAGATAAGATTAACCACGTCCTGACTGAATGCCGCGTCGTGCTTCCCGGCGCACAAGCCATACTTGGATTTCAGTTCATCACGACATTGATGGAAGCCTTCGAGAAGTTGCCGTCTTCATCGAAATACGTGCATCTGGCGAGCCTCGCCCTGGTCGCTGTCAGCATTATTCTCTTGATGACGCCCGCCGCGTATCATCGCATCGTCGAGCGCGGCGAAGAGACGCAACACTTTCACCGCTTCGCCAGCCGCATCTTGATCGCGGCAATGATACCGTTCGCGCTCGGCGTCTCAGGCGACTTGTTCGTCGTCGTGCGAAAGGTTACAGAGTCGGCCACATCTGCCACGGTTTCGGCGATTGTATCTCTTCTATTCTTCTATGGCCTCTGGTTCGGGTTCACCCTCTACCGGCGAAATCGGGAACGCTCCGTGCCAGAAGCTGCGTAGGAGAACAACCAGTAGTTCGCTTCCTGGATTCAGAAGGAACTTTTCTTCTGGCTCCTGCTTTTTCCTGGCATGTGGCTTCCAGCTTCTGTATTCTGCTTTCCGTATGAAACGCGATCTGGTGCGAGAGTTTCTCACTTACATACAGGTAGAGAAAGGGCTGGCGCGAAACTCGCTGGAAAGTTACGGGCGCGATCTTGCGCGCCTGAACTCCTGGGCTGAGGCTCAGGGCAAATCAATCGAGGATTTGGAGCGCGCAGACCTCCGGGGCTGGATTGCCGATCTCTCTCGCGAGGGATTGTCGCCTGCATCAGTTTCACGCGCAGTCAGCGCCGCGCGCGGCCTCTTTCGCTTCCTGATGCTCGACGGTCACATTCAAAAACACCCGGCGGAAGATTTGAACACTCCGCAAGGCAACGCATACCTTCCGAGATTTCTCACCGAAGCAGAGATGGAGCGACTCCTGACCGCGCCGGACGTTTCAACCGACGAAGGTATTCGCGACCGTGCGATGATGGAAGTGATGTACGCCGCAGGCCTGCGCGTCTCGGAGTTAGTCGGGCTGAAACGCACCGACGTAAATCTGGATGCGGGATTGGTCGCCTGTCACGGCAAGGGAAGCAAGGAGCGGCGCGTGCCCATCGGCAAGAGCGCGACACGCTGGTTGCAGCAATATATAGGCGTGCGTGCGCGCTCCGGCAAAGGGAATAATCCGCATCTCTTCCTGAGTGGTATGGGAACAAGCCTGACGCGCAATAACGCATGGGCAATGATCAAGCGCCATGCCTCAAGCGCCGGACTCGCGAACGTCTCGCCGCACACGCTGCGTCACAGCTTCGCCACGCACCTCTTGCAGCACGGAGCAGATTCGCGCTCAGTCCAGGCACTCTTAGGCCACAGCGACATCTCAACCACGCAAATCTACACTCACATCACAGACCGCCACATGCGCGCCACTTACGACCGGCACCACCCGCGCGCTCGCAATCTGCAAGCGAGCAGCAGCAGCGAGGAAGAGGATTCAGGTCAGAGTTAATTTCCCTTTGGAAAGAAAGCAATAGAGGAAAAGCTAGATAGCTCGCGGAGATTACTTGAAGAAGTCCGAGTCTTTGGCGCACTTGAATTTGTAATGTTGGCATAAACAGCGGCGCGAAATTTTAGTTAACCTGCGAGAGGCGGTGAGCCTCATTGCATCTCCAAATCTTGCTATGCAAACAGAGATGTAAATAAAAAGAGGCTGCGATGATGGCAGCCTCTTTGAAATTATGGTGCACCCGGCATGATTCGAACATGCGACCCCTTGATTCGTAGTCAAGTACTCTATCCAGCTGAGCTACGGGTGCAAATCATCGGTCAAAGCAGGGCAAAGGATAACGGGTCGGTTTGAGGAGTGTCAAGCAGGCACATTCTGATGAATCAACAGCACAAAAACGCGCCCGCCTCATCAGCGTCCGTAATATCCTGAGCGCGTGCGTGCGATCAATTCCGGGCGCAGGACTTCGATGCGGATAGTGCGT
>JACCVS010000466.1 GCA_013698055.1 Acidobacteriota bacterium | reverse complement strand
TGCAGATTGACGCCTGTCAGTAAACTGTACTGAGCAGAATATGCGAGGCACTTTGCCTTTGGCAAGAACCCCTACGCTTGGAAACGCGAAGGGCTTCGGTCTTTCAACTCCGAAGCCCTTTGCTTCTTAACTAATCGAACCAACTTTAGGCCGGAACAATCGTCACGCTTGAAGCGAGCTTCAGGAAAAACTCTGCGAGCGGGATGCTTGAATTGCGCTGCATGTTCGTCAGACGCACGGTAGTCGAATCGTCGTTCTTCTCGATCACCTTGGTCTGCACAGGCATTCCCTGCGAATCAATCCACGCTTCAGCCCATTTGAAATTCGCGCCACCCTTCGGCACGAGCTTAAGGTGTGTCGTCGAAACGCCACCATACAAAGTCTCTTCGCCCATCGGCTGAACATCGTAACGACTCGCAAGCTGCTGGCGCGACATATTCAGAAACTCGAAAGCGACGCTGGACTTGCCTTTACCCGTTCCGGCTTTGCCCTGATACGCCATATTGAGGCGCGGGCGAAACAGCGTGAACTTACCTTCTGCGACAGCCAGAGTCTCTTTCTGTGGAAAGCTCCAATCAACGCGAACGTAAGCGTTGCGACCTACCGCAGGAAGATAAAGCACTACGCCTCTATACTTATCCTCGTCTCGAATCTGAGCATTGTATTTAACCATGTCAACGTTGGCGCGCAAGGATTTCAAGCTCTGCCGATTACGCTCCATTTTGCTCAGGATCGAACTAATGAAACCCGCGCCCTGGGCTTTGACATCCGAAGGGGAACTAGCAGTCACCCCAAGTAAAATTGCAACCGCGAGGCCGAGGGGAATAAGTCTTCTCATACCAAACACTCCTTTATGAAATAGCAGCCTCCAAAAGCGAAGGCTGCAAATCCTGCCGATTATCAGTGGATAATTACCGTATGTCAACCTCGTAAGCGACGATTTTGCCGCTTGAATCCAGCTTCGGCTCGACATTCAAAACCTGTGTATCAGTGCGACCTGTTGCAGTTCGGACGCGACTTTCTATCTCGTTTTGAGCCATTTGAGCCGGGAAATTATCCGCAATCGAGAGAATAACCTTCGAGGCGACCGGTTTTTGATGCTCAGCATTAGGCGTCGGTTCGCTGTTGAGGCGGCTTTTTAGAGAACTTCCCCCGTCAAACCAGCTTTGCGGTGTCAGGAAAATAAAGGCGAGGATGAGCGCGCACAACACGTCATATTGCCATGTATTTCGTGCATAGCCCCAGAAGAAGAGTTTCTTGATGGTACGGAAAATATATCTCATAGCCGATTTTAGAATGCGGACTGAAACAACGAGACACTGGGTTTCAACCGGCCTTCAACAACTCCGAGTCCGCAATTTTATTCGCCAACTGTCGGATTTAGCCTGCGCCTCTTGCCATCCGGCATCACGTTTTCAAGGCTTAAATTCAACCTTTTCAACTTCCCTTCGCTCTACATCTGCACGTTCTGTGCCGGTTCGACAATTTGCCCGTCCCGCATCTGCACGATGTGTTTGCACATGGCGGCGGCCTCCGGGTTGTGCGTAATCATGACGATAGTCTGGTTGAAGCGATAATTCAATTCCTGAAACATATTGAGCACGATGGCCGAGTTCTCGGAGTCCAGATTGCCCGTCGGCTCGTCCGCGAGAATGATGGCGGGTCTGGTGACTACGGCGCGGGCGAGCGCCACGCGTTGCTGTTCGCCGCCCGAGAGTTCCAGAGGCTTATGGTGCATCTTGTCTTCGAGCCGGAGAAGTCTAAGGACTTCGCGCCGCCTTTCGGGATCGTCCTTACCAGCGCTGTGAATGCTCTCGGCAAGGCGCAGATTGCCTTCTGCTGTGAGCGTCGGAAAAAGGTTGAAGCGCTGGAAGACAAACCCGATCTTGCGGCGACGTATGTCCGTGCGCTTGGCGTCCGAGGCGGCGGTCAAATCCTCGCCATCAACAATGATGCGCCCGCTCGTCGGCGTCAACAGTCCTCCGAGCAAATGCAGCATCGTTGACTTGCCACAGCCTGAAGGCCCCATAATCGCAAGAAACTCGCCCTCCTCCACTTCCAGAGACACATTCTTCAGCGCGGGCACGTCAACTCGCCCTACGCGATAAGTTTTTTCGAGATTCTCAGCCTGTAAGATTGTTCGCATTAAGTCAGTGGTCGGTGGTCGGTGGTCAGTGGTCAGTAGAAATCAGTTTTTAGCTGAACACCGACCACTGACCACTGACCACTTATTCATAAGATAGTGCGCTCACCGCATCAAGGTTCGCCGCGCGGATGGCCGGGTAAAGAGCGCCGACTGCGCCGCCCAACAGTCCGATTAGAGTGGAAGCGATAGCCCATCCCCAGTCGTACTCGAAGACCAGCCCGTAAGCGCGGTGAATCAGCACGCGCGCAATCAGCGCAACCGTAAAACCTAAGACGACTCCGAGCAAGCTGATTAAGATCGCTTCCTTCTCGATAACGCCGACGATGAAGCCGCGCGATGCGCCCATCGCTTTGAGGATTCCGATCTCGCGCGTTCGCTCCGTAATCGTCGTGTACATCGCCAGCATGACGACCAACGCGCTCACGATGGCCGCCAAGCCCACGAGCACTTTCAGAAATAGTCCCAAATACGGAATACTCTTTTCGATGCTGGTGAAAACGTCGCGCGTGAACTGAATCTTGTTACCTTCCGTTTTCGGCTCGGCAGCGATCCGCTCCGCGAGCGTTTTCTCGTCCACGCCGTCCTTGGCCTTGACGAGAATAAAGGTGCACTTCCCCGCCGCTTCAACTCTGTACTGCATATCGCTCAAGGACATCTTGACGCGCGCGCCCGACTCCGGCGCATAGATGCCGACGACGCGATGAGGTATGTCGCCGAACAGCTTCAACACACCGCCGACGCTCACGCTGCTATTGCGTGCTTTCTCTTCGTCAATGACCACCTCGACCATCTCGCCCGAAGGCTTTCCCGCTTCGCTCTGAGGATTTGGCGCGCGTCCCTCGACAATGCGCAGGCCATTCATCCGGGCAAACGGCTCCCAGTCAAGACCCTCGACCTGCTCGAAGCCGAAGCCAGCGCCGCCCTGAAACACGTAACGGATTACCGGAACAGCCGACTCCACACCCTCGATGGCCTGCAAATTCTCAACATATTTTGTGCTCAGATTGGCGGGCGAGCTGGTCAGATTATCCATCGTCCCCGGTCTGGTAAAGATAATTTCCCCGCGCAAGCTCTGCGAGCGCCGCTGCAAATCATTGGACATCCCGCGTGCCAGTCCTGTAAACAGCATGACAAGAGCCACACCGAGCGCAACCCCGATCACGCTCACAAGTGAGCGGACGGGACGCTGGCGGATGTTGGCGGTGATAAGGTTATCCATAAAAGCAGAATTCAGAATCCAGAATTCAGGAGTCAGAAGAATAACGAAAGCGGTTCTGAGCCTTTTATTCTGGCTTCTGGCTCCTGGCTCCTGAATTCTGCTTTTCGCTCTTGTCCAGGTCAAGCTCGGGGAGTTGCCATTTGTTTTCGAGGACGAAAACATCCGATGGGAATTCGCGGTCGAACACGACAGCTTCGGGCGATTGGTAGCTGACGCTTAATTTGTAGCGGTCGCGGGGGCGCGTCAGCTCGACGCGCGAGGGCATCACGAGACGACCATCTTCGCCGAAGTTTTTCGGCTCCATGTAAGAGACATCGGAGTCAAGCAATCCCGCCTTATCGAAAGTTTGCATTCGCGCGAGACGAATAGCCCCGACTCGGTCAAACCAGAAACGGCGCACCAGCTTGACACCCATCTCGCCACCCGGTGCTAGTTCGTCCAGCAGATAATAGCCACGCACGACGCGCTCATTTTTCTTGGCGCGAGGACGCGTGTCCGCTTCTTCCTGGTAAAACTCGCTTTGCGCATAAACCATGCCTGTCGCATCGCGCGGCTGAATCGGATTTATCAGCAGCGCATCCGTGAAATGTTGCGGGCGCAAATTGGAGAGCGTACTGACCGTGCGGTCGCCATTCGCCCCCTTCTTCTTTTTGTCACCACCGCCGGCTTCATCTATCTCCAGTTTCGGATAGTCAGCGTTGTTCGACCCGCGCACGAAGCGTTTGTACTTCTCATCACCTTGCAAGACTGCAACGCGAAAACGCTCGCCGTCGGAAGTCATCTCCGCGATGTTCGTGCCGACAAACGGAGCTTCAATCTTGAGGTAAATCTTGCCGGGGCGCTGTAGATAGACAGTTCCGTCAGCCGTCCGATATTTCTCGGCGATGCCGGATTCGGAAAACGAAGTGTCCAGAATCTGGATGTCAATCTTGCCCCTGATAGAGCGGACGGCGGCCATTCGATTGGCTTCAGCGACGAGCTCGGTTGTTCCTGCATTCGACAAAGGCCCGAGCAGCGGCGTCACCGTCACCGTTCGCTTAACACCGAACAGGCTGGAGCAACCGCTCATCACGAGCAGGCCGAGCGCGAGTATGAGAAGACGAAGGTAAGGCGTTAAAGGCCTTTTTTGCACAGAGAATA
>JACCVS010000451.1 GCA_013698055.1 Acidobacteriota bacterium | reverse complement strand
ATTCTTCATAACCTGCCTTCTTAACACAAGGAATGTGCGGCGCGCTTGCCTTCTCAGGACAGTCGCGCCGCACATTGATAGAAGCTCAAGGAGCGAAAAACGTTGCCGCTCGTCACTCCCTGAATCTGGGAGGCAATGGCGTGGCCACCTCTGTTTTCGACCTGAGAATCCATTCCCTGCCAACCGCGTAGAGCAGGAAAGCCAGCAAGGCGAACGGAATGAGCGAAAGCAGATCAGCATTCCCCCCGTTAAAGAACGGGTTATGCTCCTTCGACCATTCCTCTATCCCTCGCGTCGTATCGCTCAAGAATCCCGCCATAAACGCGATGACGATTCCGGCAATCGCGCCGCCCGCGATATAGCCCGAAGCCATCAAGACACCCGGACTCTTATCGCCTTCGGCGACCAGTTGGTCTTCGGTCAGATTCTTGTGCGCCAGCTTCTTACGCAGGCGACTATCAACCAGGTAACGAATCAAACCGCCGATGAAAATCGGAGCCGAAGAAGAGAGCGGCAGATACACGCCAACCGCGAAAGCGAGCGATGGAATCCCTGACATCTCAAGCACGACGGCGATCATCACGCCCAAAAGGACAAGTCCCCACGGCAGCTTGCGGTCGAGGACACCCTTGATAATGTAGGACATGAGTGTCGCCTTCGGCGCGTCGAACTTCGAGACGGCTGTTCCGTCCGGCCTGACCTTTTCCGTTCCGTTGATTCCCGGATCAACTTTGTACTTGGGCACTCCCTGATCGTCAACCAGGTACTTGCCTGCCGGGGCAATGTTGCTATCCGTATTGTGCCAGGACCTGTAGGCGTTGCTGTCTGCTGCCGATTCCGGTCCTATTATCTGTTCCGGCGCACCCATCTGCTCCGGGGCGACTCGGTATTCTGCCGGGAACTCTTTGACCGGCGCATAGACGGTCGCTGCGTTGTTGAGGCTTAACAAAATCGGGCCAAGAACCAGGGCGGAGGCTCCCGCGCCGATGAGAATGGCTATCTGCTGATATTTCGGAGTCGCGCCGACGAGGAAGCCCGTCTTCAAGTCCTGCGACGTAGTTCCGCCGTTCGAGGCGGCGATGCAGACGATTGCTCCGATTGAGAGCGCCGTGACGAAATACGCGGGGCCTGTCCACCCAATGACCAGGAAGATCAAACAGGTCAGGAGCAAGGTTGCGACCGTCATCCCGGATATGGGATTCGATGACGACCCGATTTCTCCCGTCAGGCGCGACGAGACTGTCACGAACAGAAAGCCGAAAGCGATAATCATGAACGCGCCGAGAATGGCAACCAACGGATTGAGTTGCAACCCCAACTGCGGGAACGCCACAATCGCAACCATCAGCACGATGATTCCGATGAGCACGAACTTCATCGAAATGTCTTGATCCGTGCGCGGCGCTGAGGCGGTTGCCGCCTGGCCGCCTCTAAAATCGCGGATGCCGCCTTTCAACCCGTGCCAGATGGTCGGCAATGAGCGGAAGAGACTGATGATACCGCCAGCCGCGACCGCGCCCGCGCCGATGTAAAGGACATACGCGCCGCGTATCTCATTCGGCCCCATTTCGCCGATGAGCTTGTCTCCGGGCGGCAAGACGGTCGTCATTCCTTCGCCGAAGAACTTGATGGCGGGAATCAGGACGAGGTAAGCGAGGACACCGCCCGCCGCCATGATCGAAGCGATGCGCGGCCCGATAATGTAGCCGACACCAAGCAGCGCCGGGTTGACCTCGGCACCAATGGAGCCAGCCTTGAACGGCGCACCGAAGACTTTTTCGGGAACTTCCTTCCACCCGTAGAGAGCTTTGTTGAGAACCTGGTAGAGGAAGCCGATGCCGAATCCGGCAAAGATGGTTTTAGCGCCGATGGTACTTCCACCGGCGGCAGCCAATTCTGCCTTTGCTTCATCCGAAGCGGCTGCCTTCGACTCGTCAGACGCGCCGACTTTAAGAACTTCCGCGCAGGCTGTCCCTTCCGGGTACTTCAAAAGGCCATGCTGCTGAACAATCAAAGCGCGTCTCAAGGGAATCATCATCAGGATGCCGAGCAAGCCACCCATCACCGAGACCAGGAGCACGCGCGTCATTTCCAGATCGAAGCCCAAGATCAGGATCGCGGGCATCGTCACGCCGACGCCGAAGGCGATTGATTCTCCGGCAGAACCAGCCGTCTGGACGATGTTGTTCTCTAAGATAGTCGCGTTCTTCATGCCCATTTTCGAGAGCAGGCGGAAGAGCGTGATCGAGATGACGGCGACCGGAATCGAGGCGCTGACGGTCAAGCCAACCTTCAGTACGAGGTAGAGGGAAGAAGCGCCGAAGACCATGCCGAGAAGCGTGCCGACAATCAGAGCGCGCGCCGTTAGTTCGGGCATTATGGTGCCAGCCGGAATGTACGGAGTAAATCTAGCGAGATATGGATTATCCGGTTTAGCGCCAACAATATCAGGAAATTCATTGGTGGCAGCAACAGTATCGGTAACGCCCGGCTTAGCGGTTTCAATCGCCATAAGGCTTTGACCTCCGACTTAAATTGTTCAGAACGGGGAGCGGAAGGGGTTTATTCCCGCATACTTTACATCCGTCTAATGAGCCTGTGCAAGCCTTATCCCAATAATTTCCAGTCAATTCGCAGCTTTTTCGAGAGTGCCGCGCGGCATAACGCTTTTTTCGCCTTTTCCCTTGCGCCC
>JACCVS010000403.1 GCA_013698055.1 Acidobacteriota bacterium | reverse complement strand
GTTGAAGAAGAAACTCGCCAACGGGCTGAGGCCGAAGCGCAACGAGCAGCCGAAGAAGAAGCGCGCCTAAAGGTGGAGGAAGAAGCACGGCAAGCTGCCGCAGCAGAAGCTCAACGTAGTGCCGAGGAAGCCGCTCGCCTACAAGCTCAAGAGGAAGCAGCGCGTCTTCGCGCCGAAGAGGAAGAGCGTCAACGTGTGGCAGCCGAAGAAAGCAGGCAAGCCGAGGCGGTAGCTGCGCGTTTGAAGATAGAGCAAGAGGCCGCACGCCAGCGCGCTGAAGAAAAAGAAGCGCTTCGTGTTGAAGAAGAGCAGCGTGCTGAACAAGAGCGTCTGCGTCTTGAAGAAGAGGCTCGACAGCGTGCTGAGGCCGAGGCCGCACAGCTTCGCGCAGAGGAAGAATCTGCACGGCAGCGCGCAGAAGAGGAGCAGCAGCGTCAGCGAGAAGCGGAAGAAGCGCGCATACTTGCTGCTGAAGCTCAAGCGGAGCGTGAAGCCCAGGCGCGACGCGAAGCTGAAGAAGCAGAGCGGCTCGCCGCTGAGGCTGAGGAGCAGCAACGCAGGGTTAAAGAGGAAAGAGAGCGAAGTCTGGCTGCGGAAGAAACCGCTGCGATGCTCAATGCGGAAGCTGTCTCTCCCATCGAGATTGAAGGTGTCGCAGAGACCGTAGAGACCATCGAAATTGAATCGTCAGCGGTCATTCCATCCGTTGACCCCTTAATCGAACGTAACGATGGAACGGCCAGCGGATGGATTGATGTTGACATCAGCGAGCCGGAAATTGTTCGCCAGTCCGAGCCGATTGCTCTCACACCTTTTGATGAAACAGCCACGCAGCCGGAACTGCTTTTCGCCGAGCCTGCATTGCAAGAAGCTGAACCTATCGTTCAAGAGTCAAAAGAGATTGAGCCGTCCGGCTTCTCGATTGTCGAAGAGCATAGCGCCCGTCCCGTTAGCAAAGAGATTGATTATGCTGTGCAGGAAAAGGGTCTCGCGGAGTTTGATGAGTTCTCGAGCGTTCCGGGAGCAATTCTGAAACGTCTCGGCAGCGAAAGCACGGAAGAGCGCGCCTCTGCCGTTGCGGACCTTGCGCGCGTCGGCAGCGACGATTCTTTCCGCCAAATCAACGCGGCCTTTGACGACCCGGCGCTAGAGGTGCGTAACGCCGCGGCACGCTCGCTCTTCGGTCTCAACGCGGATCGTGCCGCCACCTTCACGCGCTCTCTGCGCGAATCACCGCCTGAAAGACGCCGCAAGATTGGCGCTGCGCTCGCCTCGTCAGGATTGGCGAGTGAAGCCATCGGCCAATTGATGGGCGAGAGCCGCGAGAAGACCTATGATGCTTTCTCACTTCTTTTTCTGATGTCGAAAGCTGGAGAGGTTCAGCCCCTGATGCGCGCCATCGAAGAGCATCCCAATAACGAAGTGCGCCTCGCGGTCGTCAAGCTCTTAGCCCTCAGCGGCCAGCAGGAAATTCTTCCGGCCTTCCGCCGTCTGGCCGTGCGCGGGTCATTGCCGACCGAAGTTCGCTCGGCGGTCATGGAAGCCATCTATCAGATCAGCAGCCAATCGCCCACACCCGCATAAAAGCAGTGACAAGTGACAAGTGACGAGTGACGAGTTAAAATCAAAACTTAACTTGGCACTCGTCACTTTTCTTTTATCACTATGGGATTCAATCTTCGCTCAGAATACAGTCCGCAGGGAGACCAGCAGCAGGCGATTGATGCGCTTGTTCGCGGTCTTGATGAGGGCGCGAAAAATCAGGTGCTGCTGGGCATCACGGGATCAGGCAAAACCTTCACGGTCGCCACCGTTATCCAGCGCACACAGCGTCCCGCACTCGTGCTTGCGCACAACAAAACTCTCGCGGCGCAGCTCTACCAGGAATTCAAAACCTTCTTTCCCGAAAACTCGGTCGAGTATTTCGTCTCCTACTACGATTACTACCAGCCGGAAGCATACGTTCCGGCCTCTGACACCTACATCGAGAAAGAAGCGACGATCAACGAAGAGATTGATCGCCTGCGGATGTCCGCGACGCGCGGATTGTTCGAGCGGCGGGACGTGATCGTCGTCGCATCGGTTTCATGCATCTATGGCCTCGGCGACCCTGATGCCTATTACGGGATGCTGCTCTTCGTCGAGCCGGGAATGAAGATGACGCGCGAGGCGCTGCTGCAAAAGTTGGTCGAGTTGCAGTACGAGCGCTCCGATATTGAATTTGATCGAGGCTCTTTCCGCGTGCGCGGCGATGTCGTGGAGATTTATCCGAGCTATCAGGAACAGGCTTATCGCATTGAATTATGGGGCGACGAGATTGATTCCGTCTCGACGATTGACCCACTTCTCGGCGAAGTCATGCACAAGCATACTTCTCGGCTGCCCATCTATCCGAAGTCGCACTACGTGATGTCGAAGCCGACCATCAAGCGCGCCATCAAGACGATCAAAGATGAGCTTGAATGGTGGGAGCCGAAGCTGATCGGGGAAGGCAAGCTCGTCGAAGCCCAGCGCCTGCATCAGCGCACAATGTATGATCTTGAGATGATTAAAGAGATGGGCTTTTGTCGGGGCATCGAAAACTATTCCAGACACCTGACAGGCAAACCTCCGGGTGCGCCTCCGCCAACCTTGCTCGATTATCTTCCGCGCGACACCATTATGGTCATAGACGAATCGCACCAGACCATTCCGCAGATCGGCGGCATGTTCAAAGGCGACCAGTCGCGCAAGCGCACGCTCGTCGAGTATGGCTTTCGTCTTCCTTCGGCGATGGACAATCGACCCCTCAACTTCGAGGAGTTTGAGGGGCGCGTCGGACAGACGATTTATGTTTCCGCCACACCGGGGCCGTATGAATTGACCAAAGCTGCGGGCGAAGTTGGGGAGCAGATCATTCGCCCGACGGGACTGATGGACCCTGTCGTCGAGGTGCGACCCGTCAAAGGGCAGATTGATAATCTTCTGGAAGAGTGTCGCGTGCGGGCAGAGCGTAACGAGCGCGTGCTGGTC
>JACCVS010000369.1 GCA_013698055.1 Acidobacteriota bacterium | reverse complement strand
TAAAATCCTACTGGCGATTTGTGCGCTCTTTCAATTGCGCGCGGGTCTCTCGCTCCACTGTCCGCCGCATCTCCGTCTCCCGCTTGTCATACAACTTTTTGCCACGTGCAACGCCGATTTCAAACTTTGCGCGCCCATTCTTCAAATAGACACGGGTTACTACTAGGGTCATTCCCTGCACACTTGATGCCTGCTCCAGACGATCAATCTCGCGGCGATGGAGCAATAGTTTGCGTGTCCTCACTGGGTCAGGGTTCGCCCGGTTGCCATGAGAATAAGGCGAAATGTGCGCATTGAACAACCAAGCTTCGCCATCTCGCACCGCGACATACGATTCCTTCAACTGCACACGACCATCAAGAACGCTCTTGACCTCCGTGCCAGTCAGCGCGATGCCCGCCTCATACTTATCCGAGATATGATACTCGTGAAAGGCTGCGCGGTTCGCCACCAGAAGCTTCTCTTCGTTTGTTACTGCCATACAAAATTTTAGATTCTCAATTTTGAGATTTCAAATTAACGACAAATTTGTGTCTATTTATCTTTCAAATTCTCCGCGCAAAGGTCTGACCATCAATTCCCTTGCTGCGTCTTCAGCCTTTTTACCTTCATACAGCACAGCGTGAACTTCGCTGGTAATAGGCATCTCGACGTTTAGTTTTTGAGCAAGCCGGTGAACGGCGAGCGTCGTCCTGACACCTTCAGCAACCTCATGCATTCCGCTCACGATATCCGGCAAAGCTCTACCCTTCCCAAGCTCTTGCCCGACAAAGCGATTGCGCGACAGCCCGCCCGTGCAGGTCAGCACCAGATCGCCCATTCCTGCCAGACCCATCATGGTCTCCATTCTCGCACCCTGAGCCAGCGCGAACCGCGCGATCTCCGCTAGGCCGCGCGTAATCAGCGCGGCGATGCTATTAGTTCCCAGGCCCAGCCCGGCCACCATTCCCGCCGCCACCGCCATCACGTTTTTCACAGCGCCGCCGATCTCAGTTCCCACCACGTCCGTGTTCGTGTAGATACGTAGATTCTGAAAACTCAAGGTTGCTTGCGTCAGGCGAGCGTCTTCCAGGTTACTGCTCGCCGCCACCACAGCCGTCGGATGTCCTGCGACAACTTCCTGCGCGAAGGATGGCCCCGAAAGACAAACGAAACGAGGATCAAACTGTTCACTCAGGATATCTCCCACAATTTCAGAGACACGCTTGCCCGTCTCAACCTCGATTCCCTTAGTCGCACTGACAAAGATCATCTCATGCTGCAGCTCCGGCATCATCCGCATCAGCAACTCGCGCGTCACATGCGAGGGAGCGGCGAGCAGCACAAACTCCGCGTCAATCAGGGCATGGCCCAAATCGCCTGTCGCTTCGACACCCTTCGGTATTTCGTGCCCTGTGAGATATCGGTTGTTGGCACGCTGACGATTGATCCCGCTAATAACCTCCAGATTACGTGACCAGAGCCGCACTTGATGACCTGCCCGCCCGGCGACGATGCTCAACGCCGTCCCCCAACTTCCCGCACCGATAATTGCAATTCGACTCATAAAACAGAATCCAGAATTCAGGAGTCAGGAGACAGAATAAAAACAGCAGAGAGTCTCAGCCTTTCATTCCGACTTTTGACTCCTGGATTCTGTTTTTCATGTATTCTGCTTTCACTTAAACTTGCTCTCCGTGCCCCGCAGCAACCGCCCGATGTTGGCGCGATGCATCAGGATAATAAGCGCGCCTGTTGCGATAGCTGCCGTTATTATCGGAGCGAGGTTTGCGACCGGCCTGAAGTAAACACCCAGCAGCCAGATGAACAACGGAATCGTTGCTGCGGCCAGGATCGAGCCGAGCGACACATAGCGTGTGAGCGCGACTACAAGAACAAAGATCGTTGCCGCACACGCCACAGCCAACGGATAGAGACTAAGAAAGACGCCGACTCCGGTCGCCACACCCTTGCCGCCGCGAAAGCCCAGCCACACCGGGAAGCAATGCCCTAAGACGGCAATTATCGCGGCAGCGGCCACCCACCAGTTGATGCCGAAATCATCGGTTACAAGCCAGCGCGCAAGCAAGACAGCCAAAGCGCCCTTCGCTGCGTCTAACAGGAGCGTAATGACCCCCGCCAACTTCCCTGCCCGGCGCGAAACATTCGTCGCACCCGTGCCGCCCGAACCGGACTCGCGCACATCCGCCCCTGCCTTTGCGCGCACAACCAAATAGCCGAAGGGAATCGAACCCAGCAGATAGGCGGCGATGAGAACCAGTGCAGGTCGCATTCGGGGGCACTCCGCGCCCTAGGGTATAAATCCTTGCTTTAGGACGAACCGAGACTATAGCAAGCAAAGGAAGTGACGGACAAGGTACGATTAAGATGTCTAAAGCTGTGATTGTCCGGCACGCTACGAATGAGACTCAACCTACCAATAAAAGAAAAATCATGAAAAGGAGATGCTATTGAGGCGTCAGGTTGAATGAGTTTTTATATGACGCCGTTAGCGATTAATCAGCAAGTATCTCGCAGGCAGCCCCTTCTCTTGCTCTGCCTCAAAGAAGGGCTTTATTATCTCAACTTTGGTTAAGGATATTCGCGCTAATGGGCGGACGCGCACTGAGATAGAAAGTCTTGGGCTTTCAGGAGAGCCTGACGTTTCAACTCTTCATACGAGTCAGTCCACTCAACGAAGACTGTCACCTTCGCTGAGTGATATACCTCGCCAACCTTCTCATTATAGGTGACGGTAGCTAAGACTCGTTTGTTTTCCTCTTGGTACTCAAGATGTGAGAGTGTGACTTTCATCCATTTCTCCTTTGTGAGAACTATTCAAGTTAGCAATCTAACGCTCGAATTAACCGGGCGCAGCATGAGGCATTCAATATACGACGCGATAATGAATGATGAAAAACATTCAATCCGCGCTCCGGTTGAATGAGTTGTTAGGTGTGCCGTTATAGGAATAAAATTAGATAGCGATTATGATAAGAACTACAGCCAGTCTTCTAGAGATGAAGCTGCCCGCGAATCATAATAAACTCGTAGGCAGCTTGTTTTATCAGGTCCAAATAAAGATGGCATGTGCTATGGAGCAGAGACAAGAAACACATCCCATGCCCAGCGTGCTATCTGCGTCCCTGGACGATTCATTCGGCGACCGAGTACTTCGCACCGGCGGAGTACGAAGCGCGCTACCGGGCGCAGTTGAAAGAGGCCGCGTGAGGTTCGAAGAAGGTCTTATCTCGGTGTCTACTAAACGGGGGGAGATTCAGTTCTGCGCTGAGAGGAAGCCTCCCGCATGGCAGCCTCCGGCGCGCGAAGTGCGAGAGTTACAAGCACTTGTGCGGCGTCTGGAGTCCTTGATGGAAATGCACCAGATGGAAGTCAATCGGCTGGAAGCCGGGGTCGCTGCCGAGTTGGTCAGAGAGTCTTTGGCTGAGCACATCGCTTTTCTTGACGAGGAGATCAAACGCACCACTGCTTTGATCCGCCAACACATTGATCAGCATCCCACATTAAGAGAGCAGAGAGAGTTGCTGGTCTCAATCCCCGGCATCGGGGACACGACAGCGGCCAGGCTGCTGGCCAAGATGTTGGATGTCAAGCTCTACCAGAGTGCGCGGCAGTTAGCTGCCTTCGCCGGACTCGTTCCACGTCTGCATGAATCAGGCAACTCGATCAAGCGCAAGGCGAGGCTGTCGAAAACGGGTGCCCCGCGACTTCGCAAGGCGTTGTACTTTCCAGCCATCGCGGCCATCAAGTACAACCCGTACATCAAAGCGATGAGTCTCAGGCTCAAAGAGCGCGGGTTATGTCCGGTGCAGATCATTGGAGCAGCCATGCGCAAGCTCGTACATCTCGCTTATGGTGTACTGAAAAGTGGGAAACCTTTTGATCCCGCTCTGGTGAAAACCGCTTGACAGTTAAGACGGTATCTAACGCCCGGCATCACCCGCGCCCCCACGCAACGTACATGAAAGGCGCGCTGAAGGGGCGTCGGGTGCATGCCGTTGTTATGTTGCGCCTATGGGGCAAACATTTCGCTTAGGACAGACAACACTTCTGCTTGGGTTTGTTTATCAATTTTACCAAGCCTCCTAACCAAGCGGGTCTTATCTACGGTGCGAGTCTGGTCAAGCACGACCTGCCCCTGCTTCCCCTGAAATTTGCATGGCACCCGCGTCGGGTAAGACGTGCCCTTCGTAGTCATCGGCGCGACAATCACGGTTTTGATGAAGCGATTCATCTCATCCGGCGAGATCACAAGGCAGGGTCGGGTCTTTTGAATTTCGCTGCCGATGGTAGGGTCAAGGTTGATGAGATAGACCTCGAAGCGTCTGACTACCATTGCCACTCACCCTCATCCCATTGAGTCTGAGCCGGCGCATTACCGTCGAGCAACAAATCATCGCCGCGCGCTGCCATCGCGCGGAACGCACGCTCCCAATCATGTCGGGGCTGCCTCGTGGAGCGGATGATGATTCGGTCATCCTCCGCCTCCAGTTCAACCTCGTCGGCAAGATTGCTGCGCTCCAAAAGTAGTTTCGGGATGCGGACGCCTTGCGAATTACCAATCCTTACGATTCGCGTTCTCATAGCTACATTGTAATTACGAGCCGGATTTATCGTCAAGGCAGCATATGCGAAGCAGCATAACGCCCGGATTCACGCGCCGGGCGACAATGAAGCAAGCCTTCAATCTTGCGGATGAAAGCTGCGCTCAATCCGGTCGCGTGCAAGCCGTTGTTGGGCTGCCCGTGATTGAAGCCATTCAACCTGCGCCGCTCACCGCGAAGGGAATTATTCAACGCCCGCCTTGCCTTGT
>JACCVS010000362.1 GCA_013698055.1 Acidobacteriota bacterium | reverse complement strand
TCTCAATGTGGCTGGTCAGCGCGTTCGGCGCTTTGGCGCTGATCGTCACCATGCCCTTGATGCCCTGATGTTCGAAGTCCATCTCAGCCGTGATGACTTTGGACTTGTGCTTACGCAGGGCTTCCTCGCCACCACTTGCAACGATCATCTTCGTCAGCAATTCATCAACGGTTAAAGCCACAGCCGTTTCCATGACCCGCGTCAACCCGAACTCGCCTTCCGGCTGCTTTAAGACGAGGCCGGACACTTTGCCTGCCGCGTCGCGCTTGACCATTACGCTGTAGGTGTCCGGCAAAATGGGACTGGAGAACTTGTCCTTCTCTTTCTCGACGAGCGGATAGGCGGGTTGGCCGGGCACGACCAGTGAAACCTTGCCGTCTGCCATCTTGATCTCGACTATCAGCCCGCCTTTCATCTCGTAAGCGCCAAGCAGTTCTTTGAGCGGGCCGTCGTAGCTCGCCATTGTGCTTACTTTGGTATCAGGCGCAGCGTCCGCTTTGACTCTGGCGAGGACGAGATTTCCCCGCGGCTGTTCGAGGAACATCTCTGTCTCCGTCTCTTTTCCTTTAATGGGTCGGAAGGTGACGAAGTAACCTGCGGGCGCGCTGGCCAGCTTGTAGCGGCGACCACCTATGTTTTCGAGTTCGTACTGCGGCTGTCCCGGCACGGTCAGCCATAGCTTTCTGTCTTTCATCTCGACATCGAAGTTGATGGAAGCCTCAGCCAGCAGATACTTTCCGACTTCACTGGAAGGGTCGCTTGCCGGTTCATTGCTTTTGGCAACATTTGTTTCAGGAAGGGCGACGAGGTTCGACCAGACGGTCTCCATCGCGTATGTGCCGAGACCTGAGTCAGAGATGTTAGTCAGCATGACGAAGCCCAGCTTCTGGTCGGGCATCATGGCGACGAGCGCATTGAAGCCGTCAATATTGCCGCCATGCTCGACGACCTTGTGATTATTCCAGTCACGCAGAAACCAGCCGAGGCCGTAGTTAACGTTGCCCCCAGCCTTGTTCTGCACGGCAATCAGCTCTTTGAAATTCTTCTCCGAAACCAGCCGCTTGCCTTCAAACACACCCTCGCCAAGCATCAAACGAAGCCACTGAGCCATATCTCGCGCATTCGAGTTGATCGCGCCTGCGGGAGCGGCAGCCCCGATCTCGCGCATCGGCACATTTCTGGTCTCTTTAGTCTCAAAGTTGTATGTATAGCCGAGCGCGTAGTCCGAAGCCTTGAGCGTCGCCGCAACGGTCGTGTTGGAATCTTTCATGCCGAGCGGCTTGAAGATGCGCTTCTCGATAAAATCGTCCCAAGTCATGCTATTCGTCTTCGCCACAATCTCGCCCGCGGCTGCGAACATGATGTTCTGGTAGAGAAATTTTTCGCCGAGCTTGGCGGTCGGCTTTACCATGCCGACGACGCGAATCAATTCTTCGCGGTTGAGCTTGCCGGAAACCATCGGAAGTTCTGTCCGGCCAATCCCCGAGCGATGCGAGAGCAGATCGCGGATGGTGATCTTCGCGTCCGTTTCCGGGTCGCGCAGCTTGAAATAGGGAAGAAACTTTCTCGGAGCATCGTCAAGCGAGAGCTTGCCATCGTCAGCAGACATCACCGCAGACATCCCCGTAAAGGCTTTGCTGGACGAGCCGATGGCAAATAGCGTGTCGGGTGTCACGGGCAAATTGCGCTCGACGTTCTTGAGGCCGAGACCCTTCATGTAAATCACTTTGTCGTCTTTGACGATGACGAACGACACGCCCGGAATGTGCAATTCCCTGCGCTTCTCGTCAATCGCTTTCTCGATGGCCGCGAGGCGCGACTGTAAATCTGGAGCAGCGGTCTGCGCCCCGGCATCAGCGGTCTGAGGCTTTGACTGAGCCGTTGCGGATTTCTGGAAGGGAGCGAGGGTCGTAGTGGCAATCAGCGCCAGAACGAGAAGAAGATGCGAAAAGCGTTTGAGTAGCATATTATCGGGTCTCCTGAAATAGGTTCTCATCGTTTTCTAACAAATTCTCCGGGCATAATGACCTCGATTATACGTGCGAGGCGGGCACAAAGTTTTCTGTAGAGATGAGCCTTGCTCCTATAATAATCCCAGATGAAACGGGCGGAAAAAAGATTGCATCACATGCGCGTCGGCGTAGACACAGGGGGCACGTTCACGGATTTCGTCTTTCAGGCGACGGACGGTCTGCGCGTCTTCAAGCTGGCTTCCACGCCTGCTGACCCGTCAGAGGCGATCATGGCGGGATTGCGCCGCGTCTGTGATTTGACGGGCGCTGCCTTGCGCGAGATAGAGGTCATTCACGGCACGACCGTCGGCACGAACGCGCTGCTTGAGAGGCGCGGGGCAAGAACGGCGCTCGTCACGACGGCAGGTTTTGAAGACGTGCTCGCCATCGGAAGACAAGCACGTCCCGCGCTCTACGATTTGAATGCCGTGCGGCCTGCGTCGATTGTGCCCGACCAGTTGCGCTTCGGCGTGCGCGAGCGCGTCACGGCTTCCGGCGAAGTGCTTGAAGAGTTGGATGAGAAGACGCTTCAACAGCTTGTCAAAAAGTTAAAGAGCGCGCGGGTCGAATCAATCGCCATCTGCCTGCTCTTCTCCTTTGTGCATCCCGAGCATGAGCGGCGCATCGCAGGGGCGCTCTCTGCGCTCAACGTTCCGCTCTCCGTCTCGCACGAGATTCTTCCTGAGTATCGCGAGTACGAGCGCACTTCGACAGTAACGATCAACGCTTACCTGCAACCTCTGATGGGGGCATACCTCAACCGCTTAAAGACTCATGTGCCTCACCTTCGTGTAATGCAGTCTTCGGGCGGAAGCATCTCTGCTGACGTTGCCGCAAGCGAGCCTGTGCGAACGATCCTTTCTGGCCCGGCAGGCGGCGTGGTCGGCGCGCTCGGCGTGGCGCGGCGTGCGGGCTTCGAGAACATCATCACGTTCGACATGGGCGGCACGTCAACGGACGTTGCGCTGTGCGACGCGCCGGAGGGGATGCGGATGACGAACGAAGCGCACGTTGCCGGATTGCCCGTCGCCGTGAACATGATGGACATTCACACAGTCGGAGCTGGCGGTGGCTCAATCGCGCGCGTGGATGCGGGAGGGAGCCTGCGCGTCGGGCCGGAATCGGCGGGGGCTAATCCGGGCCCAGCCTGTTACGGGCGCGGCGTGTTGCCAACGGTCACAGATGCCAATCTCGTCTTAGGTCGTTTCGGGGGCATGGGTCTTCTGGGTGGAGAATTCAAGCTGGACGAAAAGAGAGCGCATGATGCTTTGAACGAACTCGCGCGTGAGATGAGCGCGCAGGCCGGGCGGCGTGTGAGCGTGATGGAAGCGGCGCTCGGCGTCGTTCGTGTGGTCAACACGAATATGGAGCGCGCGTTGCGCGTTATCTCTGTTGAGCGCGGCTATGATCCGCGCGAGTTTATGCTTTTGCCGTTCGGCGGCGCGGGCGGGTTACATGCCGTTGAATTGGCGCGTGCTCTACGCATCCCGCGCGTCATCGCGCCCATGTCTGCCGGGGCGCTCTCGGCTTTGGGCGCGCTCGCCTCCGACGTGGTGAAAGACTGGAGCC
>JACCVS010000353.1 GCA_013698055.1 Acidobacteriota bacterium | reverse complement strand
TTAAGCGAAATGACTCTGGAGGAGCGCATCGGACAGCTTTTGATGCCAGATACATCAGGCATCCTCGTCCACGAAGAAAGCGAGCAATTCGCGCGGCTCATTCATGCGATAGAAAAGCTGGGCGTGGGCGGATTCATCATCTACAACGGCGATGCGCTGACGACCGCCGCTTTGACAAACCGCTTGCAGGCGCGCGCGCGTGTGCCGCTCCTGTTCGCCTCGGATTTTGAGGGCGGCGTCGGGATGCAGCTTCGCGGCGGAACGCGCCTGCCGCGCGCGATGGCGCTGGCCGCCACAGGCGATACGGAATCCGCAGCGGAGGCCGCTCGCATCACCGCGCGTGAGGGGCGCGCCATCGGTGTTCACGTCAACTTCTATCCCGTACTCGACGTGAACAACAACCCTTCCAACCCGATCATCAACACGCGCGCTTTCAGCGACGACCCCAATGTGGTCGCCAACTGGGGCGCAGCCTTCATCCGCGCCGCGCAGGATGAGGGGCAACTCGCGACGGCCAAACATTTTCCCGGCCACGGCGACACCGCGCTCGATTCACACATTCTGCTGCCCACGCTCCAAGTTCCGCGCGAGCGATTGGAGCAGATCGAGTTGCCGCCTTTTCACGCCGCCGTCCAGAGAGGCGTGCGCGCTGTGATGACAGCACATATCTGCGTCCCTGCGCTTGAACCAAACCCAATGGAAGCGCGGCCAGCCACTTTCTCGCCCGCAATCGTTGATGGAATCCTGCGTAAACGTTTCGGCTTTGAAGGACTTATCTTCACCGATGCGCTCAACATGGGCGCAGTGGCCGAAAATTATGAAGCGGGTGAGGCAGCGGTGCTGGCGATTGAGGCTGGCTGCGACATCGCGCTCTATTCGGATGATGCTCCGCGCGCACATGCCGCTCTGTGCGACGCCCTGACACAGGGGCGCATCACGCGCCAGCGCATAGATGAATCAGCGCGCCGCATCCTGAATGCCAAAGCCTGGTGCGGCCTGCAACACGAGCGCATGGTTTCACTCGACAATGTTTGGAACGTGCTTGGCAGCCCCATGCACAGTTCAACCGCGACCGATCTCTTCGAGCGCGGCGTCACGCTTATCCGCGATCCCTTAAAACTTCTTCCTCTGGGAAACGCGCACGAGCGTGTCGGCGCAATTATTCTGAAAGATGCCGTGCCCGTCTGGGCGCACGCGCTTCGCGAGCCAGCCGGGTCGCGCTTCTCCAAAGAGGTGCAAGGGCGTTGGCGCGCACGTCTCTTTGAATCGAGCGCCGATTCGGCTGACATCGAGCAGATGCTTGCGGCCATGAAGGATTGCGATGTGGTGCTGGTGGCTGTCTGCGCGCGCGTGGCGGCGTACAAGGGAAGCGTCGCGCTCGGGCAGGCTCATTCGGAAGTCTTGCGCGTGCTCGATCAGGCGGGCATTCCCACAATTGCCACAGTCTTTGGCAACCCTTACGTCCTGCCACACATGCCTGAGCGGGCGACGACGCTGCTGACGTTTGAATCGGCTGTCGAATCTGAGGCAGCGGCGGTGCGCGTCATCGCCGGAGAAGCTCCGGCGCGCGGGCGCTCGCCCGTCGCGTTGCCGTTGAGTTAACCCAAGACGATTTTTCCTGTCGTTAAGTTCATGGCTTTTCTCGCCCCCGTCATACTTCTGGGACTCTTGCTGGTGTCGTTGCCGGTAGCGATTCATCTGCTGGTGCGGCGACGCGGGCGGCGACTTGATTTTCCGTCGCTCAAATTCCTGCGTGAGACGCCAAGTTTCAAACTCTATCCGCGTCGCATCCGCCAGCCTCTGTTGCTTGCCTTGCGCGCCGCCGCAATCATCCTGCTCGTCATGGGATTGGCGCGACCGCTTTTCACCTCAAGCGCGCAAACGCCCGAAGCCGTGCGCTTCATCCTGATTGACGCATCGCTCAGTATGAAGACGCGTGGACGCGCGGAGGCCGCCAGTGAACAGGCGCGCGCAATCATCAATAAACTCAGGAGCGGCGAGCGCGCGAGCGTGATCGCTCTCTCGTCCGAAGCAAGGGTGCTGGCGGAGTTGACGGGAGATAGAGAGAGATTGCTGAAAGCAGTCGAGGGATACCAGCCAACTGGCGGTGCGGTGAACTATCGCGCAGGCTTCGCAGCAATCAGGGCATCACTTCTAACTGAGCAGCAGGTAGCGGTGCAGGCGGACATCATCTCTGATTTTCAGGAGTCGGGATTTGAAGAGCGAGCAGAAGTCATCTCACGCGAAGCCGCACAGTTTCGGATTTCGACTTACGAGATCGGCTCTGAGATCGAGCGCAACGCTTTTCTGACGGATGAAGCGGTGGGCAAGACTGAGCGTGGATTTGAATTGTCCGCATCCGAAATAGTTTCCGAGGCGGAAGGTCGAAGCGGTGCCCGGCGCGCGTGGATGATTGAGGGAAGCGAAGGCACGAGTCCTGAAATCGAATGGCGCACGGAAGCGAACAATCAGATTACAGGCCGCTTGAAAGTTATTGAGCCTGACGATTTCGACGCTGACGATGAACGGTTCTTCGCTTTCACGCCGCCCGGCGAGAATCGCGTCCTGTTAGTCGAAGATGGCACGGATGCGAGCCTTTATCTAAACGCGGCGCTCGTAGCGGGCGCGGGTAAAGAGGCAGCTATGCGTTTCACGCTCGACAGGCGGAAGAGTTTGCCGGAGAGCGCCACCGACCTCGCTTCCTTCTCGCTGATTGTCGTGACGCTGCATGGCACGGCTGAGGAGAATGAAGCGCGCACGCTCACAGAGTATGCGCGGGCGGGCGGGACGGTATGGATGCTGACGGCGCGCGATCTGGATGCGGCGTCGTGGAGCCAGTTGGCGAGCGTTGAGGCGGGACAAGAGCTTCCGTTTGAAA